>CAZYYR010000099.1:0-8313 GCA_964651465.1 uncultured Nitrosospira sp. | reverse complement strand
GCTTCCCTAAGCAGGAACAGCGGCGGGAAAAGGGACAGGTACGGCGGCAGTTGCAGACTCCATTCGCGCCTTATTGGTTTTGCCTGCGCGCGAGGGCGTATGGCAAAGGCCGCAAACATAGCGATGATGAAGATCATGGGTATGCACGACGAAATGTCCCCCGCACTGGGTGCAGTCCGTGGTTTGCAGAATATCGCTGTCGAAGAAACGCACCAGGGTCCATGCGCGGGTGAGGCTCAGCACAGGTTCCATTTCGCTCATCCGGCAATGTTCCAGATACAGCTTGTAGCTCTTGACGATGGCAACGATACCGCGGCAGTCGGCATGTGCCGTCAGATACCGGTAGATATCGGCGAATACCGAAGAATGAATATTAGGCTGCCAGGTGAGGAACCAGTCGGCGGAAAAAGGCAGCATGCCCTTTGGAGGCGAGACGCCCTTCAGTTCCTTGTAGAGCTTGATGAGACGTTCGCGGCTCAGGCTGGTTTCGCTCTCCAGCAGTTGCAGGCGTGCGCCGAGATGAATCATCTCGATTGCTGCCCGTATCTCGTTCGCCTCCGATACAACGCTCTTCTTGCGCATGGTGTGCTCCTCTATCCTGGGTTGGGATACGTACTTTCGATCGTCCAGACTTTCGGCTCAGGAAATTTCTTCCACCGGCTGACCGGCCAGAAGAATCGTTGCGTGGGACTGGGCCATCATCCTGTCCTTGGTGTAGTTGGCGAGCATGCCGAACACGAGGCTGTCGTCGAAGCGTATGCGGCACAGCATCATGTTGGAGTTCGACAGCTTCAAAATCTGCCCGGGTGTCAGGACTTCCAGGACGTCCGCAATATCCTTGCTGATCCCCAGGCGGAAAATCGCCATGTCCTTGTCGGCAATCACCATCTGCTGGGCCAGCATCAGGTAGGTCAGGTTGAGTTCTTTGATTTCAGTCGTCAGTTCGCTGGTCTTCATTTTCAATACCCCCATGTGTGTCTGGAATGGGTGCATTGTGCGTTGTTGCCCTGTGACCCGAAATCGGAATTCTTCGGATTCGGAGGTAGGAAATAGGCGAGTTTTCATGTAGGAAAATTTCCTACATGATTCTTTGAAGCGGAATCTGTATTCTACGGATTTTCGGATGTGGCAGCGCCTATAGTGGCCATGACGGAAGGCCCTGTTTCCAATGAACGGCATTCGGGATGAAAACTTTAGGGAACGCCAGAAAAAATTTACGCCTGCCCCGATGGTGGATCATCGCATTCTGCTGGCAGAACCTGCTTTTGAATTCCCCTGCATCGAGATATGAAAACCTGTAAACAATGAGACAGACGCGCCTCCGGCAACGTTACGCGACTGGCGCCAACAGGGGCATTCCTTCCCGCCCACAAGCGATATGCATTCGACAACACAACCGGTGAACGAAACCAGGACCGAAAGGCGTAATCTCCGCCCCGGGCGGATGCTCGCCGGACCGGGAGTAGCCGCCGCGCTCACGTTTGTGTTCTTCATGACGCTCACCCTCGTAAGCTGGTTTGTCGTAAAGGACCTGGAAGAGCGCAATGCCCGCATGCGCTTCGACAAGGTCGTGGCGGAAGCCACCGCCAGGATCGAGCATCGCCTGGCGGGATATGAGCAGGTGCTGAGAGGCGCGCTGGGGCTCATGCTTGCCTCTTATGCCGTCTCCAGGGAGGAGTGGCGAACGTATGTGCATGCCCTGCGGATCGACGATAACTATCCCGGCATCCACGGCATCGGATTTGCCCGACATATTCATCCGGAGGACCTCGCCGGCCATGTTGCCGAAATACGGGCGGAGGGATTTCCCCGCTATGAGGTCTGGCCGGCCGGTCCTCGTGACGAATACACCTCGATCATCTATCTCGAACCGTTTTCGGAGAGAAATCTTCGTGCGTTCGGGTATGACATGTACTCCAACCCCGTGCGGCGCGAGGCCATGGTGCGTGCCAGGGATACGGGAAAACCTGCCCTCACGGGAAAGATAAGGCTCGTCCAGGAGACCGATGAGGATGTGCAGGCAGGCTTCCTCATGTATATCCCCCGCTACGGGATTCCAGAGCCCCGAACGATCGAGGAAAGACGGTACTCGCTGGTCGGTTATGTCTATGCGCCATTCCGGATGGATGATTTTATCCACGCAATTCTTGGCGGAGAACTCGCAGTTCTCGATCTGAAAATTTTCGATGGCGAATCCGTCACGGAAGATTCCATGCTTTTCGATAGCAGCGGAAACCCATCCGGGAAGACCTCGCCGCCCGGATTCAGGCAGACCTCGCCGATAACGGTTTATGGGCATACCTGGACGATCGAAGCGGCCTCACGTCCGGCATTCGAGCAATCCGCAAAAAGTTACGAGGCGTTTCTGATCCTGCTGGGCGGAACCATGGTCAGCATACTGACCGCCGTGGTCGCGCTGATACTCTGGGTCAACAGGCAAAAAGCCGTGGCGCTCGGCCACATGAACGAGAAACTGCTGGCCGCCATGGAGGAGCAGCAGGCGACCACCCGTGAGCTGGCCGCCTCGAAACTCCGGACAGAACGGATACTCGAGAGCATCACCGATCCTTTCTACACGCTCGACCGGACATGGCGCTTTACCTATGTCAACCGGGAAGCAGAGAAGCTGTTGCGCCGCCACGGCAGGGATCTTCTGGGAAAAGTCATATGGGAAGAAACAGGCGAGGCAAAAAAATTTCTCCATCATAAACTGCATCAGGCACAGGCGGAAGGCAAAACCATGACGTTCGATTATTTTCAACGGCCGGACAATAAATGGTTCGAAGTTCACGTCTATCCAGCAGAAGAAGGACTTGCGGTATCCTTCCGGGATATTTCCGTCCGGAAGCAGGCTGAGCAGGAACGCCAGGAATCCATCGCCCGCATCCGCCAGCAAGCGTCGCTGCTCGACAATGCGACCGATGCGATCATCGTTCGCGGAATCGACCACCGCATCCAGTTCTGGAACCGGGGCGCTGAACGTCTCTATGGATGGACCCCCGAGGAAATGATCGGCACACCCATCGTCGCACTCTATGACAACGTGGCGGCCTTCGAAAAAGCGGCGGAACAGGTCTTGACCAAGGGCGAGTGGCGCGGAGAAATCGAGCAGAGACGCAAGGACGGCAGCGTCCTCATTGCCGAAGGTCACTGGACGCTCGTGAAAAACGACGAAGGGCTGCCCGAGTCGATATTCGCCATCAATACCGACATCACGCAACGCAAAATGGCGGAAAATGAAATCCAGTATCTTGCCTTTTACGATTCTCTGACTGGCCTGCCGAATCGCCAGCTTCTCCTGGACAGGCTGCGGCAGGCCCTGGCGACGAGCGCCCGAAACCAGCGCATGGGCGCGCTGCTGTTCATCGACCTGGACAATTTCAAATTGCTCAATGACACCCTGGGCCATGACCTGGGCGATATGCTCCTGAAACAGATCGCCCCGCGCCTGCTCTCCTGCGTGCGCGAAAGCGATACGGTAGCGCGGCTGGGAGGGGATGAGTTCGTGATTGTTCTCGTCGCGGACTTCAGCGAGATCCATGATGAAGCCGTTGCGCAGATAAGAACAATCTGCGAGCGCATCCTTGCCGCTTTCAGCCAGCCCTTCGATCTGGGTATCCACAAGCACCACACCACCCCGAGCATTGGAGTGGCACTGTTCTATGACCAGACACAAACGACGGATGAACTGCTCAAGCGGGCGGATCTGGCGATGTACCACGCCAAGGCCGCCGGCCGTAATGCCATGCGCTTCTTCGATCTGAATATGCAGGAGACCATGAATGCCCGCATCGTCCTGGAATCGGACCTGTACAAGAGCTGGGAGCGGAACGAGTTTGTTCTCCACTACCAGCCTCAGGTCGGCAAGCACGGGGTAATCGGCGCCGAAGCCCTCCTGCGCTGGCAGCATCCCCGTCGCGGGCTGCTGTCCCCCGCCGAATTCATCCCGCAATCGGAAGAAACCAACCTCATTCTTCCTCTCGGGAGCTGGGTGCTTGAAACAGCGTGCAAACAGCTGGCTACGTGGTCCACCCGGCCTGAGACAGCCAGGCTCAACCTTGCCGTGAATGTCAGTCCGCGCCAGTTCGGTCAGGTGGACTTCGTCGATATGATCATCGGCATAATCGAAAGCACAGGCGCAGATCCGCAAAAACTCAAGATCGAGCTGACCGAAAGCATATTGCTGAACAACATGGATGAAACCGTATCCAAGATGGCGACGCTGAAAGCCAGGGGCGTGGGTTTCGCCCTCGACGATTTCGGCATCGGTTATTCTTCACTCTATTACCTCAAGCGGCTCCCACTCGACTGGGTAAAGATCGATCAGTCCTTTATCCGGGACATACTGAGCGACAGCAATGACGCAACGATCGTTCGGGCAATCCTGCTCCTGGCGCGGAGCATGGGAATCGC
Organism: uncultured Nitrosospira sp.; assembly: GCA_964651465.1. Lineage (GTDB taxonomy): Bacteria > Pseudomonadota > Gammaproteobacteria > Burkholderiales > Nitrosomonadaceae > Nitrosospira. The sequence continues at coordinate 3,900 of CAZYYR010000099.1, read as the reverse complement.
CGTCATCGCCGAAGGCGTCGAGACCGAAGCCCAGCGAGATTTCCTCGCAGACCACGGCTGCACCTGCTACCAGGGTTATCTGTACAGCACTCCGCTGCCTGCGCACGAGTTCGAGAAATTCCTCCTGGATACAGCCTGGCCAACCGCCGGCATGGTGCCAGGCCCGGCCCCGGACCAGCCGAAACAATCGGAACAACGGCCCGGAACCGGTGGCGGGACAGGTTCATCCCCACAGCGCCGTGCACGACGGTCCGGACCGAAATGACGATAGTGTTCCGGCTCGGAAGATAAGTGAAAGGACGATATAATCGTTCGCATTAAACAGTACGTCGACCTGATGCTTGTCGAATAACGCGAATCAAGACCAGGCGCAGGATCGTGCGAAGCCAATAGCAGCCGGGAGGCGGCCTGTATAGGCTTGCCCGGTGAGTCAATGCCAAACATGAGGTACACATATGCGTCGCAGAGAATTTCTCGCGCTGGGTTCCGCCGCATTAGCCATGAGCGCAGCCAGGAAGGCCTTCGCGCAGCCGGCACTAGCCAAACTGGTACCCGAGATGGAGACCCGCAGCCTCGACGAGCTTCACAAAGCTGCGCTGGCCGAAGGCGCTGACCTCATCGTATATGCGGGTGGCGATATTCCCGACGCGCAGGCATCCATAGAGCAAGCCTTCAAATCGCGTTTCCCAGGGATGAATATCCGCATCCTGGTGGATCTCAGCAAGTATCACGATGCGCGCATCGACAATCAGCTGGCGCGTGGAAGGCTCGAATGCGACGTCGCACACCTCCAAACCCTGCACGATTATGATCGCTGGAAGGCCGAAGGGCAGCTGCTGCTCTATAAGCCTCTGGGTTGGGATCAGGTTTACAGCGACTTCCGCGACCCCGACGGCGCTTATGTCGCCGTGAACGTCTTCTGCTTTTCTAACATCACTAACCCCAGGCTGGTCTCGGAAGCAGAAGCGCCACGTGAGGCGCTCGACTACCTTGATCCTAAATGGAAAGGGCGTCTCGTTCTCACATATCCGCACGACGACGACGCTGTCCTTTATCAATTCGACCGGATCATCAGCGAGCATGGCTGGGAATACATGGATCGTCTCATGGCACAGCAGGTGCAATGGATCCGCGGGACGGTTCCGGCGCGGCTTCTTGTAGCCAAGGGCGATAAGGCCGCAACTTTTACCGCCTCGGGAACCTTGACCGCCCCTCCTGACAGTCCGTTCCGACTCTTGCTGCCAAGAAAGGACAGTTTTTTGACCTGGCCACAGACAGGCGCCATTTTCAAAGATGCTCGCCATCCGGAAGCTGCCAGGCTCTACCTGAGCTGGCTGCTGTCAAGGGAGATGCAGGAAGGGCGCGGGTTGTGGCCGGTCCGCCGCGACTTCGCGCCGCCGGCGGGCTTCAGGCCCGTAATCGATTACAACACGTATCCCGTCCGGTTTCGTGCCTTCATGCAGGACCGCGCGCGCATCGAGCGCTTGAAATCTCAGCTTGAACACTACATCGGCGCTGCGCAAGGCTCGAATCCCACCAGGGTATCGGGTCTCTATCCAGTTGGGCGGTGAACGGCGCGACGAGAAAGTGCGTAACCGTATGAAATCGGAGGGAAGTCACGAGACAACTCACCGGAATTTCAGAGCGGGTTACCTTGAAAAACCCAAGCCCTGCAAGAAAAGGAAGGGCTTGGGGCGGCAATTGGAGGTAACTTCAGACCGCGTGACTATATTAGCTTTGGCGATACTGTATCAATCCGCAGATTAGCGCTGTTTTTTCACCGCATATCGACAGAAAGGACAGAAATGGGTAGCAGCGGCAGCAGAAAGCTGCCTTGGCTCAATTGCTCAGTTCCCCAGCGAATGCCAGTCCCATGGCGGGACAGGTGAGTCATATGCCCATAACCCTCGCCTGGCCGAACGCGCTTCTTCCTGCAGCTTGTTGAGATCCCGGTCTGTGGCGGATTGATCCATCACCCATGCCATTCCTCTTCTCACTTGCTCGGCAATGGCGTCCACCCCATCGCACTTCACCAGCGCAAGCGTCCGCCCATAGTGATCGGAAGTGATCGAGCTCAGCTCGACATCAGCCCAGAAACACAATTCATGAAGGGATTCCTTCGCTTCAATGGCAAATGGCTGGTTTCCCTCGGGGGCATCGATCCCGGCCAGCCGCACCCTGGTCAATTTCCGGTCGATCACCACGGTGATCGAGTCGCCATCGACGACGCTGACCGCTTCCGCCTGGATGATCTCGTCGCGCGGATCCGTGGCAGCGGAAAGCGGCAGGATACCAAGCACGGAAAAAGCAAGCGTGCCCATCATGCCGGACATCATACGGGGATTCATCGGGGTATCAGACTGCTCAGTCCCGTCATAGGGTCGGCTCACAGAAAGCGGCCGTTGTTTGTTCTATTGGTGCCCGGAGCCGGAATCGAACCGGCACGGGCGGTCAGGCCCGAGGGATTTTAAGTCCCTTGTGTCTACCAATTTCACCATCCGGGCGGTGATTTCATGGAATGCTTCGAGTCTGCCGTCCCAGCGATCGAGCCGGATGAAACGGGCAGTTGCACAGGTGGAATTCTTGACCCGAAAGGAATATGATTTTATCACAGCCCGAATAAATGCTGCGGTGTCTGGAACCTTTTGCCTGGGTCTTCTTCCATGGTCACTTTGCTCGCCAGTGTTCTCTCATTCGTAATGGTCGTTCTTCTTGCTACGGGCCTGTTGCGCGCCATATTCGAGCAGTGCAACGAGCTGCCTTATGTCGGAGCCTTGATCGCTACCCTGGTCCTGCTCACATCCATTTGATCACGGGGGCAGGCATCCTCGCGAACGTGTGTATCCGATCGGGATCAATCCGGGGCACTCATCCCGATCATCCGTAACTAAAGGTGCCACGGGCATCCGTATCAACAGGCCGGCAACCGGCCGGATGGGGCCAAACGCGGTCGGGTGTGCCGAATTGTCCCTTGCCGCCCTGTTGATACGGAACTTCATGCGCGGCGACGCGCAACCAGACGGACCAGCACCAGCCCTGCCAGAAGCATCGCGTACGCCTCGGGTTCGGGTATAGGCGCGAGGAAACCCCGAATCTCTCCACCGGGGAACATGGTGGTGTGGATATTTGCATAGGCATGGCCGCTGTTCAAGCCGGCCACCAGCGCAGTGAAAGCACCATCGACGGTACCACCGTTCGCGGTGATGAATGCGGCGTTGTAACTGGCTGCATCAGTCATATCGAAGGTATGATCATAGACACCCGACATTACACCCGAGGGAAACCCGGTAAAGGTCGGGGTAACGGTAGCCACTCCTGCAAGCCCTGCGCGAGGCTCATCCGTGCAGCAATGGATGTGCGACACGGTGACATTCGCCAGCAGGTCCGAAAAATTCTCCTGGACACGCATCGTGTTCTGATCGAAATCTATGGTGACTGTAGCCGTACCGGAACCGGGTGAATCATTCGACGGCTCTTCGGCGGAGCCGCTGAGCACTGCAGTATAAATAGTCTGATCAGCGATCGCTGGCACTGCCATTATTGCCGCGAACAGAAATCCTGCAAACAGGGTACTGAGCTTCATGATCGTTTTCCTCCTTTTATCTGGATTGGTCGACTTCAGGCACTACAGATACCTCAACAGCATCAACATTCGAACGTGGACGGGACATGAACTGATGGCCCGAACGGCATTAATGCACACCCGTAACCATCCAGCAATAGTCCATGTGGTCGAGCAGCCCGGCCGTGCACGAGAGCCTCGCGAAGCGGCGTGAGGGGATGGAGACAACGCAGGAACACGGATCAGCCAGGTCGCATAGATATTTCATCCTGGAAAGCAGACGGGGGGAGACAAGGGGCCGGCCCCGCATGAGGGCCATCACGACCCCGGTCCAATGG
>CAZYYR010000098.1:0-8359 GCA_964651465.1 uncultured Nitrosospira sp. | reverse complement strand
CAGCCGCACAGTCCGCTCAAAGAAACGCTCCCTTGTTTTTTTTCACTTTTTCTTCCCTCCTGTTCTACTTTTGTCGTCTTCAGGAAATCGATCCAGGCTTCTGCTACACCAGTACCTCAACCGCGGCTGGATGGCTCAGAAACGCCGTCGGGCTTGCAGTCAGACCGTATGCGCCTGACTGGAAAACGACGATCAGGTCCCCTGTGTCCGCCTTGCTCATTTCCATCCTGTCCGCCAGCAAATCAAGCGGCGTGCAAAGCGGTCCCACGACCGAGACCGTTTCACGCGTCGTGCCATTCACCCGGTTGCCAACGGTAACCGGGTAGTTTTTACGGATAACCTGCCCAAAATTTCCTGAAGCGGCCAGATGGTGATGCAGACCGCCATCCGTCACCAGGAAGATCTGGCCCCGCGATTCCTTGCGCTCCAATACGCGGCAGACATATACTCCCGCTTCCGCGACCAGATACCGTCCCAGCTCTATCACGACCTCGGCCTCCGGCAGCCGCTGCACCACCTCCGGCATCAGCCGTTGCAGATTCTCGCCCACCGCCGCGACATCCAGGGGTTCGTCGCCCGGAAAATAGGGAACACCGAACCCTCCACCTATATTCAGCAGACGAACCGGGCCAGGTGCATCCTTGGCCAGGTCGAGGGCAAGCTGAAAGGTCTTTTCATGAGATTCCTGGATCGCGGCCACCCTTAGATTCTGGGAGCCGCTGAAAATATGGAAACCCTGGAAATCGAGCCCAAGCTGGCCTATCCGGTCTAGCATTGACGGCACTTTTTCAGCGTCCACTCCAAATTGCTTAGGGCCTCCGCCCATTTTCATGCTGGAGGATTTGAGCTCGAAATCCGGGTTGACGCGAACCGCGACTTTCGGCTGCAGGCCAAGCTGGCTTCCGAGTATGGCGATGCGCTCCAATTCCTGCCCGGACTCCATGTTCAGAACGATGCCCGCCGCGATGGCGCTGGACAGTTCGTGATCGCCCTTTCCGGGCCCGGCGAAACTGATCTGGCCGGGGAGCATGGTCGTATCGAGCGCTGTTTTCAATTCGCCCATGGAGGCTACGTCAATTCCATCCACCAGGCTCGCCATATGCTGCACCACCGCTGGCATGGGGTTTGCCTTCATTGCGTAATGGAGATGTATGCCGGAGGGAAGGTATCGCCGGAGGAGCGCAATCCGTTCGGTAATCCGCTGGCGGTCATAGGCATAGAACGGGGTCCCGCCCACCCGTTGCGCCAAACGGGTAAGAGGCATCCCGCCGATCTGGAGGCAGTCGTCCACAACCGGGAACTGGATCGCGGGCGCATGCTTGGGCCGAACGTCGCTCATGTGCCGGACTCCATGAAAGTATCCTGCCAGGCCTGCGCGAGCAGCTTGCGGTCAATCTTGCCGTTGGGGTTGCGAGGCAGGCTGTCCTCCCTGCATTCGATCCGGCTGGGCACCATGTATGCGGGAAGATGAAGCTTGCAAGCAACCAGTAGTGCATCCGGATCGAGCGGGGAAGTATCCCGGGATGTCACGACCAGGACGATCGCCTGGCCCAGCACAGGATGCGGCACGCCGACCGCTGCGGCTTCGCCTACAAGTTCCGTTCCATACGCCACTTCTTCCACTTCCAGCGGACTGACGCGATAACCTGACGTCTTGATCATCTCGTCCCGCCTGCCGATGAAATACAGAAAACCTTCTTCATCCATGCGCACCGTATCGCCGGACCATACGGCCAGCTCCGGTATGGGCAGGCCCGATGTAGAGGGAAGAGGCTTGAAGCGCTCCGCTGTTTTCTCATGATCATTCCAGTACCCCATGGAAACCAGCGCGCCGCGATGCACGAGTTCCCCCGGCTCACCCACGGCGCAACGCGTCCCATCCTCGCGCACGACGAGAACCTCCGCATTGGGGATCGCTTTGCCCATGGAATCGGGGCGCCGTTCCACTTCTTCTGGAGGAAGGAAAGTCGAACGGAAAGCTTCGGTGAGACCGTACATCAGAAATACGGCCGTATCCGGAAGTGCGCCGCGCAGGAGGTCGAGCGTGGCACGCGGCATTGCGCCGCCGGAGTTGGTGATATAGCGCAATGACGTCTCGCGTGGCCATTTCAGTTGAGCGAGCTGAATCCACAGGGGCGGCACCGCCGCAAGACCGGTGACCTTCTCCTGCCCGATGATATCGACGATGTCTCGCGGCAGCAGATAATTCATCAGCACGGCAGTCGCTCCCACATGGAATGCAGTGGTAAGCTGGCTCAGTCCGTAATCGAAACTCAGCGGCAGGACCGAGAGAATGCGATCATCGGAATCATTTTTCAGGTAACAGGCCACGCTGCTTGCACCCGCCACCAGGTTGCGGTGGGAAAGAACGACACCTTTCGGTTTTCCGGTGCTTCCGGACGTGTAGAGGATACCAGCCATATCGCCGTCGATGCGGGAATGCGGGGGGATTCTCGCATCTGCTCCCACCGCATCCTCCCAGGACAGGACGTTCAGGCCGGGAAGAAGGGGCAGGCCCTCCGCCCGACCTGTTACGATGATGGAGTGCAGGTCATGGCATTGCGGCAGGACATCGGCCAGCAGATTCAACCGGTCTGCCGATGTCACCAGGATTCTTACATTGCAGTCACGCAGTATGTAGGCAACCTGTTCGGGCTTCAGAAGGGGATTGACGGGCACGAAGACGCCACCCGCTGCCGCCGCGCCAAAAAGAGCGGCAACTGTTTCCAGCCGTTTTTCGAGATAAACCGCGACACGTTCGCTACGGTCGAGCCCCACCGTAAGCATCGCGCCCGCAGCCGCGTGCACATTGGCTGCCAGGGCAGCGTAGCTTATCCGGTTTCTATGTTGTGCCAGGGCTTCCTTGTCCGGAAAACGCTCTGCAGACCGGAAAATGAGTTCGTGAAGAAGATATGCCATCAGAATATCCTGGCCAGGGGAGACAATAGAAGAGGATTTTTACACAACATAGTTTTTTATTTTATTCCGTGACGGCTCATCAGATCGTAAATGGTGGGGCGGCTCACTCCCAGCAATTCAGCCGCCTTGACGACGTTGCCGTCCACCCGCGCCAGCGCTTTCGTCAATGCATCACATTCGGCCTTGTCGCGTATCTGGCGGAGATTGATCGGGGCGGCCGGGCCGGCCGCATCCTGCAACCCCAGATCATCGGCGCCGATAACCGGGCCATCCGCCATGATGACGGCACGCTTGATGCAGTTCTCCATTTCCCGCACGTTCCCGGGCCAGGCATGCCCTTCGATCGCAGCAAGCGCCTCTTGGCTGAAGTTGAGGGAAGATCGCTTTTCCTGGGCGCAGAACTTGTTCTTGAAATGATGTGCAAGCAGCGCCGCATCCCCTATCCGATCCCGCAGGGCAGGGATCGTGATGGTGATCTCGCTCAGGCGATAATAAAGATCTTCGCGGAAACGGCCTTCTTCGATCAGTTTTCTCAGATTCTGGTGGGTGGCACCTACGACACGCACGTCAACAGGGATTTCCTTGCGCCCCCCGATTCGTTCGATCACCCTTTCCTGCAAAAAACGGAGAAGCTTGGCCTGAAGTGCCATGGGTAAGTCGCCCACCTCGTCGAGAAAAAACGTTCCTTCGTGGGCAAGTTCGATTTTCCCCTGGGTCTGCTTGGCAGCTCCAGTATAGGCGCCCTTCTCGTATCCGAACAGTTCGCTTTCCAGGAGCGCTTCCGGAATGGCGGCGCAGTTGATTGCCATGAAGCGCTTGTCCTTTCTGGCGCTCAATTGATGAAGCGCTTTGGCCAGAATCTCCTTTCCAGTACCGCTTTCGCCCAGCAGAATGACACTTACATCGGAAGGCGCCACTTTCTCCACATCCCGACAGACTCTGGCCATGGCGGGATCGCGGGTAATGATACCGGTTACGGGTGAGTTCGCCTGATTTTGCAACAGCTTGCGATTCTCCCGCTGCAATGCGTGCAGGTAATATGCCCGTTCTGCCACCAGACCGAGCATCTCCGGATCGAAAGGCTTCTGATGGAAATCGTAGGCGCCGGCGGCCACAGCCTTCAGTGCATTTCCATGGTCCTGGTTGCCCGTCAGAACGATCACCTTGGTATCCGGCGCAAGCTCGAGAATCTGCTCCAGTGTGGCCAGCCCTTCCGATGCTCCATCCGGATCAGGTGGGAGCCCCAGATCCATGGTAACGACCGCGGGCTCATGCCGCCTCACCAGCGCGAGCGCGCTTTCGCGATCACTTGCCACCAGTACTTCATACGCATCAAAGCTCCAGCGCAGCTGGCGCTGCAATCCGGGATCATCTTCTATGATCAACAGATTCTTCTTGTCCTGACTCACTCGACCCTCATTCCTCAAATATCGACGTTTCCAATTGAACGAAATCAACTCGCACGCTGTGCACGCACCTGTCCGATCCGATACAGCGGCAGAATGACGCGAAATATCGTGCCGTTCGAGGCGCTGCTGGCGACTTCCAGTTGCCCCCCCAATTCCGCCACATACTCCCTGCTTTCGAACACGCCTATCCCCATGCCTGCGGACTTGGTTGATTCAAAGGGCTTGAAGAGCTTTTCACGTATGAATTCCTCGCTCATCCCGTGCCCGGTATCCTTTATTTCGATGATCGCAAAATCATTCTTCCTTTTGACTCGAACCCAGACACGCCCGTTTCGCGCGGTGGCTTCGATTGCGTTTTGAATGAGATGACCGAGAACCCGCTCGAGACGTGCCGGATTGGCATACACGGTAAGGCCGCTGTCCTCTATCTCGAGCACTGGCTTTGGCTCGGTCACGGATTTACTCTTTACGGCCTCTTGCAGCAAGCCGTCGATCACGAGCGGTACTGTCATCTCCGAGGAATCGCCACTGCTCAGTTTCTCCAGAAGCCGTTTCATCTTTTGGACAGATAGATAAACGGTCTCGATCATGTCCTTCTGGAATTCGGGATTCCCTTTATGTTTCTCGACATTCGAAAGCAATAGCGACAGCTGGGCGACGAGATTCTTCAGATCGTGCACTACGAATGTCGACATGCGGTTAAAAGACTCGAACTGACGCGCCACCATGAGTGCGCTGGTCGCTTCATACTGGGCCAGATAACTTGCAGCCTGGTTACCTGCCACCTTGAGAAGATCGCTTATCTCCCAATTGAGCTTCACCGGACTTCTGGGCTCGGCCAGCACAACGAAGCCGAACAGCTTGCGATGCAGCATCAGCGGGACCACCAGCCGCGCCCTTGGCGTTTCAAGCAGCCATGAGGGAAGAATGATTTCCGAATATTTTTGCGGATTATCAGAATATTCCTTTAAATCGATCACCCATTCCCTGCGTTCGAGAAACTGGCAAAAAGAACTGTGCACAGGCTCGACCGCCCGAGGCGACGGCATATTCAGGTGGGTGACAAACTCGCATGCTCCTGACTCGCGCCGTATCCACAGATTGCCGCCCGGGCACTCCACCAGCTGTGCCAGGGCCTGGATTGCGCGTTCGCCCAGACCCTGATCACCTTCCGAAAATGTATGCGTGAAATGCAGCCATTCTTCCCGATAGTCGTAGTTGTAGCTGAAAAAATGCTTGCTGATGGACACCCTAAGCCAGGAGCGCAAGGTGCCCGAAAACAGGATGGCAAGCAGCAGCAGCAACGCGCCGAACAGGAAGCTCACCTGCATGACGGTACCCCAGCTTCCGCCGAAAAAGCGGAGGTAGTAACCGGCGGCGGCCATGGCCAGCAAGTAGGCGGCCGCGCCGAACAGCGCTGCCGAATAGAAGAGGATGCGGCGGGATATGGTGATGCCGACCGACCACTGTGGGTTGCGCGCAGCCGAGACAGCGATGAGCGGTACGATCAGCGCATTGACGATCCCGCGCGCGGCCCAGATCTCGGGATTGACATGCTTGAGCAATAAGGCGTCACTGTACATGTAGAAGTCGTAAGCGAAAGCGCCTCCTATGCCGAGGCAGGCGAATTTGATTCCCCAGCGCTGCTTGACCGGTGTATTCCGGTACAGCTGCTCGACCAGGATCATGCCGAGTATCGCCATGGCGAGGCTACCGACGATATTGCTGGTGAAATCCTCCGTTGAGTGCCCGAAATCACCGTGGGAATAGACGGCAGCACCAACACAGCCGAGGTAAATCGCCCCGATGATCATCATGGCCGGGCGTGCGCGGGCGACGGCGGCATCTCCCTGGCGACTCAGGCCCAGCAATATGACAAGAAAGGCAGACCATCCAGCATTCCTGAAGATTTCCAGCACGTCCGCCAGAAGGGAAAAGGGCTCGCCGCGGGCTGCAAGATAGGCAAGAGCGGCCGCCCAGATCACGGATAGCAGGGAAGCGACCGGGAGCACGATGCCATGCAGACGGCCCCGCCAGCTGGTGAGCAGGAGTATCGCCAGAACGAGATGTGCGAGGGCGGCTACCGTGTAACTGGCCGCTGCTATGGTTGTCAACATATCAGCTGGCTGTACCGGGGAAATTTCCGTTCCAGATTCCCACAGGGTCCATCGCGGACAAGTAGCAATCCATGACGTGGTTTCCCATCATCTTCCGCCCTTGCCCAATATGACGACTTCGACCGTATCGATCAGAATAATGATATCAAGGAACAGACTATGATTTTTTACATAGTACAGATCGTACTGCAGCTTTTCGATCGCATCTTCGACAGAAGCGCCATATCGGTACCGGACCTGGGCCCACCCCGTGATTCCAGGCTTGACGCTATGCCGTACGTTGTAATAGGGGACTTCGCTACAGAGCTGATCTACAAAATAGGGCCTTTCGGGGCGTGGACCGACAAAACTCATGTCTCCGTTGAACACGTTGAATATTTGAGGAAGCTCATCGATTCGCAGTTTGCGGATGATTCTGCCGACCCGTGTTACCCGGGGATCATCCGTTATCGCCCATTGCGGTACCCCTTTCTCCGCATTATTCCGCATGCTGCGGAATTTCAGCACCATGAATGTCTTCCCGCTTTTCCCCACTCTTTCCTGACGGTAAAAAACCGGAGCGCCATCCTCAATAAGAATGCACAACGCTGTGAGCAACATGACAGGCAGCGTAACGATCAGAAGGACTCCGCTTGCAGCAAGATCGAACACGCGCTTGATGCCCGATCTGAGGAGACTTTGATCGAATCCCCCGCCAAAAACCAGCCAGCTCGGATAAAGCGAATTTACCCTGATCTGGCCGCGTTCACGCTCAAAGAATGCGGCCGAGTCGGTCACCTTGATTCCGTTCAGCTTGCACTCCAGCAGATCCTGGATGGGAAAACATCCTCCACGCCGTTCCTGAATCGCAATAATGATTTCCCTGGCCCTGTGGCGATTGGCCAAAGACCTGAGGGAATCGGCGATGGGCAATACGGCAGAGGCCGGCACCTGGAGCTGTTCATCCGGTAACGGTACGAAACCGACGATCTTGAGCCGGTGCCGGCTGAAGTCATTTCTGGCCTGATCGACAAACTCTCTTGCCTTCCCTCCCGCGCCAAGCACAATCGCCTGCGATTCAAGAATCCCCAGACTGAACCACTTGATAAAAGCCACTCGCGTCAGAAGTATGCTGGGCAAAACGAGAAGCATGACCAGCGCCAGTATGCCGCGTCCGAGATAGAGGTCCGGAAACAGGTAAAACGCCAGTGTCATGATGCCGAATCCCAACAGCATGGAGGGCATCAAACGGAAAAAAGTCTCTCTGATACTCAGCCGCGAATCCAGCTGATACAGTCCCATTGCAGCCATGCTCAATGTCATGACGACGGTAAACGTGACCGCCTCTGGAAGCAGCGACGGGAAAGAGAAGGGGAGATGTTCGATGAAGTCGAAAAATCGGATGCTTGCTCCGAAATAAACCGTCAACATCAGCACGACAACTTCTGCGCTGATGAGCAGAACTACGGTTCTGGAGATGTAATGGTTGGAAATATGAAACAATTCCTGTCCTCATCAATATCGACGGGGCACTTCCGGATGCATCCTCTTCCTCACCTGCCGGAAATCAGGGCCAATGGCGTGCGCCTCAATTATGATGTAGAAAGATTTCAATTATTGATCGGCTTGCCTTTGGAAGAAAGTATTGCCTCTTTTCCTCGTGGAGATTGATTCCATTCCAGGCTCCCAGATCCGGTCTGACCCGGATCGCACCTCATCCTGTCCGTCCCGCCATTGCATGGGTTGCGCATGCTTTTGATCCGGGAACTACGGCAGCGCGTGCTTGCACCACATGCGCATCATATCAACTTACCAGATAAGAACAATTGGACTTTAGTACGCTCATCGGGATGGAAGATCACAGGATCGTGAGGAGGGGAACATTGAATTCCGCCACCCTGATTGCAATCCAGCACAGGCGATCAGGGATGGCCT
>CAZYYR010000097.1:7659-8366 GCA_964651465.1 uncultured Nitrosospira sp. | reverse complement strand
TTGCGGCCCGCGACGTGCTGGACGCGACGCGGCGGCGCTGACTGGGGAAATCAGCAAACGGCTCGTTCGTGGCGCCGCTCGCCGCGTTAGCTAAACACCTTCGACGCATGCTGCATGCGCGAGATAGGTTTGATATTCACTTTGACTTCTACACGGGCTCCCAGACGATTGATGATTCCTACCATGCGGTCCACCGTGAAGCGCCCGAGATCCGCGTTGCGGATGCGAGAGAAATCCGCCGCTGCAATGCCGGTACGCGCATGAGCCGCCCGCACGGTCAAGCCTTCATGATCCATCGTTTTAATGATTTCAACCGCCAGCAGTGCCTTTAACTGCTTCACATCGGCATCCACCTGATCAAGGTCACGGAAGATATTTCCGCTGCCCCGGATCACTTCCAGTGATTCGTTATTCATCGCAACATCTCCTTCAATCGTCTTACTCGTTCCACGACCAGGTCGATCTCGTGCTTCGGCGTCTTGATCCCTTGGGTCGATTTCTTTTTAAATGCATGCACGACCCACAATTCCGCACCAATCTGCACCGCGTATACCACTCGATAGGCGTTTCCTCGATAGGGTAAGGCAATTTCCATCACACCAGAGCCCAAGCCCTTCAGTGGCTTGGCAATGCCGGCCTTGCCGCCATCTGCCGCAATAGTCAGCGCTGTCAGGCAAACCGTTTTTGCTCCTTCCGGAAAACTCTCG
>CAZYYR010000097.1:0-7649 GCA_964651465.1 uncultured Nitrosospira sp. | reverse complement strand
TGCAGTCCGCTCTATAAAACTTTTTTACGGATTATATCTTACTTTTTAAATCGTTATTAAACTTATTTATGCTTGAATTGCCTTTAAGTGTTGCTTATAATGGCTGCTCCGATCTAATGAAAATAACGGAGAAACGTAGATGAAATCTTGTATATCAATCCCGATTCAAACAGAGCAATTTCTGGAACTGGCAAACTTTCTGCAGAGCAATAATGACTCGCGGGGCCCAGTTGAGATCGTTTCCACTGCCATTCAATACTGGCTGGATAACGCAAACTGGAAACCTGATTTGTTAGCAGAAGTGAGTAGTGCTGTTCGAGGCTATCAATGGAAAAATCTGTTTCTACCGCACGGGACTCAAATCCGCATGCCGTACAAGGGCACCTATTTCTACGCAAAGGTTGAAGATGATGAAATCGTCTATCGCGGAAAGCCGATTTCTCCGGGAAGTTTGGTTAATGAGATCACCGGCACGAGCCGTAACGCGTGGCGAGATCTCTGGATAAAGCGCCCTGAAGATAAAGAATGGAAGCTTGCGGATGAATGCAGAGGCAAGGAGGAGGAAATACAGAAACTTTTTCAAGAACTCGACGGTGGGTTCGGAAAATCGCAAACTGGGCGCCAACCGTCATGACGAGGAGCTCCCACGCAGCGGTACGCGCTCAACAGCGCTATATCGCACCGCTCATCAAGCAGTGGTTGGATCAGTTTGGCGAGGAAAAATATGATGGAAATGGGGCATACTATGGTATTTCGCTCCAAATCTGCGTCATTCTTGCGTGGGCGTGATCTATCCATTCAGCGCGCACCCCGCCCATCCCGCGCCAGCCTGATTCCGCTGAACTGCCAGCAGGTCTTGGCCGGGAAGAAATTGCGGAAGCTGGGGCGGATCCGTTCCTGGGGGATGACACAGGAACCGCCGCGCAGCACGTTCTGGTTGACCATGGAGCGGCTGTTATATTCCCCAACGGCTTCCTCCCACACCACTGACATGGGCTCCTCCGGGTTCGGTTTTGCGGGGTTATAGCCGGGATAGGCGCAATAGCTGGAACGGGTCCATTCCCAGGCATCTCCGTAGATCTGGCTGAGCGGACCCGCTGCCGGCTCCGCTTCGGCTTCGGCCGGGCTGGGGTGGAAGCGATCGTTGTCGCCGAAGGAGCCGCTGATTTCCTGCTGCGAGGCGGCATGTTCCCATTCCGGCTCCGTCGGGAGGCGCGCATCGGCCCAGCGGGCGTAGGCATCCGCCTCGTAGTACGAAACATGGATGACGGGCAGATTGGGGTCCAGCGGCACCACACCGTTGAGGGTGAATTCCCGCCAGCCGTCCCCATTGCGGCCGCGCCAGTAGAGCGGATGCGGAGATGTGTCGGTTTTCCAGTCCCATCCCTCGGTGAGCCACAGTTCCGGCCGGTCGTATCCTCCAGCCATCATGAATTCCAGGTATTCGCCATTGGTGATGAGGCGCGTGGCAAGCTGGTACGGTTCCAGGTAGCGCCTGTGCCGGGGCGACTCGTTGTCATAGCTGAAGCTGCCGCCCTGGTAGCCGATTTCCACCAGCCCTCCGTCGAACGAATGCCAGCCGAGCGGGGGGATGGATCCGGCGGGAGCCATGCCAGCCGATCCGTAAACAGGAATTCGGTAAACGGGATCAAGGGGATTGCGCGAAAGGAGATGCTTGATATCGGTGAGCAGGAGTTCCTGGTGTTGCTGCTCGTGATGCATTCCCAGCACAGCCAGCATGCGCAGCATTTCATCCTCTTCATGCTCGCCGAGCACGCGCTTCATGCGATCGCTGACGTTCTGCCTGTATTCGTGTACGCCGGACAGGGGTGGACGGGTGAACAGCCCCCGCCTGGGATCGGGGTGCGTCTGTCCTGATCTGTTATAAGAGCTGAACATGGTGAGATAGGCGGGGTGGAACGGTTTGAAAGGCTGTTCGTAGTGCTGCAGGACGAAGTTCTCGAAAAACCAGGAAATATGGCCCAGATGCCACTTTACCGGGCTGGTTTCGGACATCGACTGGACGCAACAGTCCTCGTCGCTGAGAGGCTGGATCAATCCGAGCGTTCGATCCTGGATCGAGGCGTATCTGGCAAATAATGAAGAGGACATGGCATTCCTTCGGATGATTTCAGATAATCGCAGCTGCGGCTGAGGCTCTGCTGTTGGGAAAGCCCGTGGAATAGACTATCCTGAAAGAGTCTGGATCACAAACGTGGATGATATCGTTCTGCCTGCGCTGGATCGATAGTTTCACGCCGAGTGGCGCGTTGACGCAAGCAGAACAGGCTATTTCGGTTACGATAGTACCTGTGGCGTGTAATACCTGTGCCATGATCGTTGCAGGCGAGGGAATACAGCAGGAATGACGATATCGATCGAGAGGGAATCATGCGGATAAGAATAACAGGTGAAAAATCCTTCATGGATGAACTGGGCGCGGAGCTGGCCCGAAACGAGGTGCCGACCGAGGCAGCCGAGGCTTCGCACGACCGGGCGGAGCTGCGCCTCGGGCTGATCGAATGGGCTGCCATCATCGCGATCGTGGTGAACGTCGCCAAGCTCATCGAATATCTCATGGCGATCATCCAGCATCTGAAGGAGGGCGAGAAGCGCCGGCTGGAGGTGAAGAGCGCCGTTGCCACCACCATGCTTGAGATCGGCAAGGGAACGACGCCGGAGGAACTGGCGAAGCAGCTGGCGCCCCATCGGCCACAGCCGCAGCAATCCGAAGCGAGCACCCGTCCGGAGGCGGCACCAGGGAATTTCCATGTGGATGCGTCCCATGACGAGCGTAAAAAAGATTGAACCCGCCGCTGGCGGCGCCCGGGGTGCTACCGGGGCTGATTTTTACCAGGATGACTTCGGCGGTTTCAGCCCGCTCTTTCCGGGCGTCACCATCCATATCGCCTCCCAGGCGGCCTGGGATGAATTCGTATCATTCCTGATTTCGGATTCTCTTCCCGGAGATAAACCAGAGCCTCCGGGCCCGATTTTCATGCGTTCGGTGGTGGAGCACGAGATTCGCCACTACCACGATTTTCTCCTCGGCTCGTACAATGGCATGCTGTTTCGCAGCCGTCTCGAAGCGGTGCTGAATGCGACCGAGGCGTTGCATCGTATCGCTGATCTGCCGGGCGAGGTGCTGCCGCTGCCTTTGACCCGCTGGATGACACTTACCGCGGAAGAGCGCGAAGCGCAGTTGGATGAATGGGCGCAATTCAGCAGCGGCGCCGCCGACGGAATAAGGCCGGTTCCCGTGGGCGTGCCTTTCATGACGGCCGATGCGCTACTGCAGCCGCAGGAGGCCGGGCTTCATGCGATCGACGATGATGACGCACTGAATACGTTTTCCACGGCGGCGGTATTTGCCGCCCGTGGATACGCGCGGCTGCAGGCGCTCATGCACGGGGACGACTCCCGTTACCGGGATCTGATCAATCCCGCGCACATCCAGGAAGTGCTCGCCCTGACGGTGCAACTCGGTGCCATATTGCAGGCGCAGGGTGAGCAGCAGGCGCGTATTTTCGTCGATTTTGCCCTGAACGACCCCGGATTGCCAGCGGGCAAGCTGTGGCGCCTGCTGCTGGGGATGTCGACCCAACGGATACCGGGCATACCGCAGCACGAGGATGAATTCGGCATCGTCCTGGCGGCCAGTTTCCAGGTCATGGCGATCGGCACCTGGACGTTGCTGGGGGCATATATGCGGGAAGGCGGTGCCGCATCGCCCGCCGAGCGGCTGAAGATGCTGATGGTGCATCTCGATGCGGATGAGAGTGCAAGAAACGTGGCCGTTGACGTTGCCGCCACCTGGGATTACTGGGATGGCGTACTGGGCGTTCATCCCTGGCGCGCGTCGCTGCGCGAGTCGCTGAAATGGGCGAAGCGCGGCGGCAGTTTTTATGGGAACGCACATGATCTGTCCGCCCCCGGGTGGCGGCAGGATATCCGGGCCATCATCCATGCCATGATGAAAGCATATGCGGACGATCAGCGCAGGCTCATCGAATACGTGCTTGCTCATCCGGACGACCTGGTGGACGTGGCGGGTTATCTCAGTCTTCCGGCAGGTACGCTGCCCATGCCCCTCCTGCGGCTGCAAATGGACGAGGCGGTTCTGGACCGGAGCAGCGTGAACCGGAAGATCGTCGAACCCGTCGTGACCGTCGGGCTGGATGGCGGCATCGAAGGTGTCGTCACCGGGCTGCTGAAAATGTCTACCGCCGCTTATCGCGAGCGTGCGGCCGATGCCATTGCGTTCGAGCATATCGCGCAGCTGTGCGATTTTGTCTTTTCCCCCCAGGAACCGCAGGGCTCCGCAGGACGTTCCCCACTGCTGCGGGCAAGGCTCTCGGAGCAGATCGGCAGAATCACGGGCAAGACCCTGCGTTTTGTCGTATAAACGAGGAACACTGGCAACAGGAACGACTCAAACTTCCATAAGCAATGATCAGGGCCACCATTTCATGAACCAGAGCAGCCTGCAGCGCAGGATTTTCCCACGGAAGCCCATCGACCTCTCCGAGGCGGAGTTCGATGACCGGTTCGTGCGCGAACTGCCGGGCGACACGGAAACCCGCAATGTGCCGCGGCCCGTGCGCAATGCATGTTATACGCTGGTCAGCCCGACGCCCGTGCGTGCGCCGCGGCTGCTGGCCTGGGCAGACCCCGTGGGGGAACTGCTCGGCATCGCACGACCGGCATCCCCGGCAGGACTGGCGGCGGAGGTGCTGGGGGGAAACCGGGTGTTGCCAGGCATGCGACCTTATGCCGCACGCTATGGCGGACACCAGTTCGGCCATTGGGCGGGACAGCTCGGCGACGGCCGTGCAATTACCCTGGGAGAAGTGCACGGTCCCGATGGCGTCAGCCGGGAACTGCAGCTCAAGGGTGCGGGCAGGACACCCTATTCGCGCACGGCGGACGGCCGGGCGGTGCTGCGTTCCTCGGTACGCGAATTCCTGTGCAGCGAAACCTTGCACTGGCTGGGCGTACCCACTACACGGGCGTTGAGCCTGGTCGCAACCGGCGAGCAGGTTGTGCGCGACATGTTCTATGACGGCCATCCGCAAGCGGAAACCGGCGCTATCGTCTGCCGGGTTTCACCTTCCTTCGTGCGCTTCGGCAATTTCGAGATCCTGGCAGCGGACGGAGAACCTGAAAACCTCAGGCAGCTCGCCGACCATGTGATACGGGCGCACTTCGCCGAGGAATTTCCCCAACTGGAATCGTCCTCCCCGGCACCTGCAGATTATGCCAAATGGTTTGAAGCGATCTGCCGCCGCACAGGGGAGCTGATGGCGCACTGGATGCGTGTGGGCTTCGTACACGGCGTGATGAACACGGACAACATGTCGATCCTGGGGCTTACCATAGATTATGGCCCTTATGGCTGGCTGGAAGGGTTTGACCTGCACTGGACGCCCAACACGACAGATGCGCAGGGACGGCGCTACTGCTATGGAAGCCAGCCGCAAATCGCGCACTGGAACCTGGCCCGGCTTGCTGGCGCCCTGACTCCGCTGGTCGAGGACCACGGGCTGCTGGAGCATGGACTGGAGGTATATGGCGAGAGCTTCAACCGTGCCTGGAGCCGGATGCTGGCCGACAAGCTGGGGCTTGCCTCGCTCGATCACCCGGACGACAACACACTGCTGAGCGGCCTGTTCGAACTGCTGGGTCAGGTCGAGACGGACATGACGCTGTTCTTCCGCGGCCTGATGGACATTCCCATCGCGGGTGGAACCGGGCCGGGCGCGGATGGCATGGAAGACCACGCGCTGGCCGAACTTTTTCGCCCCGCTTTTTATGAGGAGCACGCCGCTTTCTCCCCTGCCCAGCTGGGTCGGTTCGCGGGATGGCTGCGCCGCTACATCGCGCGCTCAAGACTGGATGGGCTGGAGGGACAATCCGCGGAAGCCCGGCGAGAGCGCATGCATCGCGCCAATCCGAAGTACGTGCTGCGCAACTACATGGCGCAGCAGGCGATAGACGCGCTGGAGCAAGGCGACGATTCCGTTCTTATCCGGCTGATGGAGGTCCTCCAGCATCCCTACGACGAGCAGCCGGAGAACGGGGATCTAGCGGTCAGGCGGCCGGAGTGGGCTCGTAACAAGCCGGGCTGTTCGGCCCTGTCGTGCAGTTCCTGACCAAAGTCCTGAATGAACGTGGTGCCGGAAAAGCCGGAAGGTACATCGGAACCGGCGCTACCGGAAACGGCCGGGCATAAGGTCGGGCATGATGCGGCCGGAGTTCCCGTCCGGCCGGTTCTTGCGCCCCATGCGCGCACCGGCAATTCCGCCGCCTTGTGGATACTCGCCGTGATCGCAGTCGTGGGGGCACTGTACCTCGCGCGTGCCTTCTTCGTGCCGTTGCTGTTCGGCATTCTGGTCAGCTATACCCTGGGTCCCCTCGTGGATGCATTGGAACGCTGGCGCATTCCACGTCCGCTTGGCGGGGCGCTGGTGCTGGCCGTGTTCATCGGGGGAATATCATGGATGGCGGTTTCCCTGAGCGAGGACGCGGGCGAGATTGTCGACGCACTTCCGGATGCCGCACGCAAGCTGCGCCAGAATCTGCACAGCCTGCATGCAGGCGGGTCTGGTGTGATCCAGCAGATACAGAAAGCCGCTGGTGAGCTCGAGCGAGCGGCAGCCGATGCAGGGCTGGACTCGTCGAAGGCCGCGGTAGTCGTTTCAGGCGAATCGGAGGGGATCAGGCAGCTGCGGGATTTTTTACTTGCGCAATCCGCGCTGCTGGTTTCCTTCGCAGTGCAGACCCCGGTGGTATTGCTGCTGACCTATTTCCTGCTGGCCTCCGGTACGCATTTCCGCAGGAAACTGGTAACGCTGGTCGGTCCCTCCCTGAGCCGCAAGAAGGATGTAGTGCGCCTGCTGGAAGAGGTGCATGTGCAAGTGCAGCGCTACCTGCTGATCCTGCTCGCATCGAACATCCTGATCGCCAGCCTCACATGGCTCGCATTCGAAGGGTTCGGGCTCGAGCATGCGGGTGTACTCGGCGTCGCGGCGGGCATCCTGCGTTTCATTCCTTATCTGGGTACCCTGGTCATCGCGGTCGCGAGCGGCCTCGCTGGCCTGCTGCAGTTCGATTCCCTTCCGCTTGCGCTCACCATCATTGCTACATCCGTGCTCATTTCCTCAGCGGTCGGCCTGGTGATGGGGACATGGCTGCAGGGCAGGTTTGCCCGGGTAAACGCGGCGGTGCTGTTCATCGTGCTGCTGTTCTTCGGCTGGCTGTGGGGCGCCGCCGGGCTGCTGCTGGGCGCACCGCTGCTCGCCATCGCCAAGGTGGTCTGCGACAACATCGAATCGCTCAAGCCCATCGGGGAGATGCTGGGACGCTGATCCAGGGCGACGGGCAGTGCAGGCTCGTATTTTACCGTGCTTTCAGCTGGTAACAGCGGGGTCTGAAAAGGCAGCAGCCTGAAAGAGATGGCTCTTTCGCTCTATACCCTTGCCGTCTCACTTATGCCAGAATAGAACAGGAACTCGCTCCGGCCCTGCCATGATCCATGGCCTCCCCCCAGCCCGATCGTCTTCCTGATGACCCAGGCACGCCGGACTTCCCTCCGTCAAGGTTCATATTGCGCCTGATCTCCCTGTATTGATTCTGGACAATTCAGCGTT
>CAZYYR010000096.1:5390-8480 GCA_964651465.1 uncultured Nitrosospira sp. | reverse complement strand
CCGAGGCGGTACGGGATAAACCGATTCAATGGTGATGATGGCCCTGGTGCCCATGCCCGTTGGGCCCGTGAACATGGCCGTGCGCCAGTTCTTCCGCAGTGGCGGGACGCACCTCCGTCACCTCGCATTCGAAACGCACGGTCTTGCCGGCCAAGGGATGGTTTCCATCCACTACCACCTTGTCTTCGGCAATATCCGTCACCGTATAGATGAGCATTTCGCCGGATTCTTCGTGCCCTTCGAATTGCATGCCTACCGACACATCTTCAGGGAAAAGGTCGCGCGACTCCATGCGTACCAGTTGGGCGTCATATTCGCCAAACGCATCCTCCGGCTCCAGCAGGACCGAGCATCGATGCCCTGTTTCCTTGCGGTCCAGTTCTTCCTGGACTTTCGCGAACATTTCGTCGCCATAACCACCATGAAGATAGCTGACCGGCGAGGCCGATTTTCCGAGGATCTCGCCTGCCAGATCCGATAATTCGTAACTGATCGATACAACGGTGTCTTTTTCGATACGCATATTCATCGTTCCAATAACAGCAAAGCAGGAAAACATCCTGCGAAAAACCCGGTCGCCTCAGAAAATCGAGTCGCCCTCCCTCGACGATATCGCCTGCGGGAACTCACCGAAGCCGGTTATCAATTCCCTGACCGGTGCAAAGCTGCGGCGATGCACTGCCGAGATTCCATGAAGCCGTAACGCTGCCAGATGCCGTTCGGTGGAATACCCCTTGTGCTGGTCGAAACCATAGCGAGGAAAACGCTTGTGCAAACCCACCATTACAGCGTCGCGCGCTGTCTTGGCCAGAATGGAAGCAGCAGATATTTCCGGTATCAGACTATCACCCCTGACGATGGTTGTCACGGGATACTTCAGGCGCGGAGGCTGATTTCCGTCCACCAGCACCCTGCCAGGAATGACAGACAGGTTCTCCACCGCACGCTTCATGGCGAGAAGACTGGCCTGCAGAATATTCAGCCGGTCGATTTCCCGGACCGAAGCAAAACCGATCGCCCAGGCAATCGCGTGGGCTTTTATGGTCACGGTCAGGTGGTTGCGTTTTTCTTCGCTCAGCGTTTTCGAATCCGCCAGGCCGTCGATCGGCCGGGCCGGATCGAGTATGACACAGGCCGCGAATACCGGCCCCGCCAACGGGCCTCTGCCGGCCTCATCCACCCCGCATACCCGGCCGAATTCATTTTCCTGTACTTCCACGCCTCCCCTTCCCGATTCTGGCTGGCAGAGCATCCGTTACTGCCGGGCACGTACCGTGCACATCAACTCAGCCTCGGCCGCCACCTTTCCATCCACTTCGGCTCTGGCGGAATAACGCCAGATTCCAATCCGCTCCCGCAGGATCGCTGTCTTCAATATCAGCTGGTCGCCAGGTACGACCGGCTTCTTGAAACGAGCATTATCGATCCCGACAAAGAAATAGACAGAATTCTCATCGGCTTCCTTGTTCGCTGTTCTAAGCGTAAGGAGCGCGGCGGCCTGCGCGAGCGCTTCTATGATCAGCACACCGGGCATGACAGGGTAGTGAGGAAAATGACCATTGAAGAAAGGCTCGTTCATTGTCACGTTCTTGAGTGCGACAATATTCTTGCCCGCCTCCAGCTCCAGAACGCGGTCGACGAGCAGAAAAGGGTAGCGATGAGGCAGGTATTTCAGAATTTCATGGATATCCATGGTTGCAGGACCCTGGGGTTACGGTGATGGGTTCGGTGATGTACATGGAGCTGTGGGAACCGGACGCAAAACATCTCTCCGGGTGACCGCTTCCCGTCCCTACTTGTCGGCAAGTGCCCTGATGACCTTCTCGGTGATATCGATTCGCTGACTTCGATAGACAAGATCACGCAGGGGCAATATCAGGTCGAACCTCTCCGCTTCTGCAATGACCTGTATCGCTTTGGTAGCCATCAACTGCAGCGCCGCGACTTCATCGTTCTGGCGCAGGCTCAAATCTTCCCGCATCTGCCGTTGCGCACGCTGATACTCGCGGTTGAGAGCGGCAAGATCACGCTCCTTGTTGCGCCGTTCCGCTTCCGGCAAGGCCTTTCCTTCCTTTTCCAGAAGATCCTGGAGTTCCTTTGTCTGGATCGCCATTTTCTTCAGTTCCTGGTCACGTGGCAGGAACTCTTTTTCGATCTTTTTCAGGGCCCGCACAGCGGGAGCTGACTCAGCCAGGATTCTCTCGGTATCGACCACACCGATCTTGATGTCTTCAGCCCGGGCGCTCCCAAACCCGAAGGTGGACATGAACACCATGCATGCCGCTGCCGCTACAATCCATCCCGAAACCTTATGATTCAATTTCGTCTCCGCGTTGCTCATGAGGAATCTTACAAATCCCCGCTCTGTCGATAAAGGAGAAGCAACCCCGTTGCGTGCAGCACGTCAACCTGTTTCCCGTGCGTGATCATGACACGCCGCAAGCATGAGAGGTGCGATTCTACCAGCAACATGCCCGGCATGGACCTGCCGGCTTAAAACTGCTGCCCGAACTGAAACTGGAACCGTTGCAGATTATCGCCAGGCTTGTTGTTCAAAGGTTGTGCCACGCTGATTTTCAAGGGCCCCATCGGCGAAATCCATGTCACTGCGATTCCGGCGGAATAGCGCAACCCTTCCTGTTCCGGCCTCATCCCATCCGGGCCCCAGACCGTGCCGCCATCCAGAAACGCACTCAGGCGCACGGTGCGATCGTTCCTCATGCCCGGCATCGGGAACAGCACTTCTAAATTACCCACCAGGCGCTTGTTGCCGCCCAGGGTCCTGTTGTTGGCATCGCGGGGGCCCAGGGAGCTGATGTTATAGCCGCGCACGGAAGTGTTGCCACCGGCAAAGAAATTTTTGAAAAAGGGCAGGTCCTTACCGTTATATCCGTCGCCATACCCGAATTCTCCCTTCAGCATCAGGGTAAAGATCTCAGTGACAGGATAATACCAGCTGAGGTCATAACTCAATTTGTAGTAGGTGAGATCTCCTCCCGGCATCCCTACCTCGGCAAATACGCGTTGCGTGGTTCCCGAAGTCGTCCAGATCGCGCTGTCGCGGCCGTCGCGCCGCCAACTGAGCGTGGC
>CAZYYR010000096.1:0-5290 GCA_964651465.1 uncultured Nitrosospira sp. | reverse complement strand
CCATCACGGGTGAAATAAGGGTCGGTATAGGACAGGGAATAAGTCTTGTTGACGCTGCCGGTATTGACGGTGAGATTGACGAATTTGCCGGTACCGAATATATTGTCCTGCGCGATTGAACCGCTCAGTATCAGCCCTTCCATATTGGAATAGCCGGCACCGAACATGATGGCGCCCGTGGGCTTCTCCTTGACCGCCACATTCAGGTCGACCTGGTCCGTGGTGCCCTGAACAGCCGGTGTTTCGACATCGACGCCAATAAAGTAATTCAGCTTGTCCACGCGCTGCTTAGAGCGATTGATCTTGCTGGTCGAATACCAGCCCCCCTCGAATTGACGCATTTCCCGTCGTATCACTTCGTCGCGGGTCCGGCTGTTGCCGCTGATATTGATGCGTCTGACGTAAACCCGGCGCCCCGGATCGATGAAGAAGGTGAAAGCGACCTGCTGTTTTTCCTTGTCCAGCTGGGGCGACGCATTGATATTGGCAAACGCATAACCGTCGTCGCCCAGCCGGTCGGTAATGAGCTTGATCGATTCCGTCAGCTTCTCCCGGGAAAACACGTCGCCGGCGGAAAGCTTGATCAATGTGCGCAGCTCATCCTCGGGAACCAGTAACTCGCCGGCCAGCTTGATGTCGGAAACCGTGTACTTGGGGCCTTCAGCGATATTTATCGTAATGTAAATATCCTGCATGTCAGGCGTGATCGAAACCTGTGTGGACTCGATGCTGAATTCGAGATGGCCGCGATTGAGATAGTACGAACGGAGTGATTCCAGATCGGCGGAAAGCTTCTGCTTCGAATACTGGTCTTCCTTCGTGAACCAGGTGAGCAGCCCGGGCGTGCGCAATACGAACGTGCTCAATAGATCCTTTTCCTTGAAGGCATTGTTTCCGACGATATTGATCTTGCGTATCTTCGCCGTCTTGCCTTCTTCCACATGGAAATTGATGCCCACACGGTTGCGTTCGAGCGGGGTGGTGGTGGTGGTGATCTTGACCGCATATTTGCCGCGGCTGATATACTGCTGCTTGAGTTCCTGCTCCGCCTTTTCCAGCATCGAGCGGTCGAAGATCCGCGACTCGGCCAGCCCGGCCTGCTTCAGGCCTTCCTTCAGCTTGTCTTTCTCGAATTCCTTGGCGCCGATGATACTGATCTGTGCAATCGCAGGACGCTCTTCGATTACGACCACCAGGACGCCGTTCTCGGATTCCAGCCGCACATCCTTGAAGAAACCAGTGGCATAAAGTGCCTTGATTGCCGCAGCCGCCTTTTCGTCGTCAAGTGTTTCCCCCACCTTGACGGGCAGGTAGCTGAACACCGTCCCTGCCTCGGTTCGCTGTATGCCTTCCACCCGTATGTCCTTGACTACGAATGGTTCGCGCGCCCATGAAGCTGAAGCGCAGACGGCAGAGACAAGCGCGACGAGATACCTGACTTTCATATTCTAACCGGGGATGATGCGGCTGATATCGTTATAAATGGCAAAAGCCATCAGGGCAAACAATAGCGCCACCCCCACCTGCTGGCCTATCTCGATAGCTTTGACGGAAACCGGGCTGCCCTTGACGATTTCGATGACATAATACATTAAATGCCCTCCATCCAATACGGGAATGGGCAGCAGGTTGAGCACGCCCAGGCTGATGCTGATAAGAGCCAGAAAACTGAGATAAGGCGCAAGCCCCATCTGCGCAGATTTGCCTGCATAGTCAGCGATAGTGATGGGTCCGCTCACGTTCTTCCAGGAGACCTCCCCCACCACCATCTTTCCGAGCATCTGCAGGGTGAAAACCGAGGTTTCCCAGGTTTTGGCTATCGCCTTGAGGACAGCCGAACCCGGAGAAAAGCTGATCTCCACCATCAGCTTTTCCAGTTCCTTCTGATCGATGTGGGGACCGATGCCCAGTTTTCCGATTTTTTCCCCGCTTTCGGTAGCAGCATCGGGAGTGACTTCCACCTCCATGATCGTCTCATTCCGCCGTATTTCAAGCAGCAAGGGAACGCCCGGACTGGCGCGTATCTGCTGTACCAGGTCTTCCCAGAGGGCAATGTCCCTGCCGTTTACCGCGAGAATCTCGTCCCCCGCCTGCAAGCCGGCCTCACGCGCCGCACTTCCGGGCGTTACCTGCGAAACCACGGGCTTGAACGCGGGCTGGTAGGTGCTCAAACCGTTTTTTTTGAGGAAATCGCCATCCAGATCATCGGGGTGAACGTCACTCAAATCCAGATTGCGCGATGCCGCTCGTCCATCGACATCAAGCACCTTCACGATGATGGGAGAGGATCTCTCCACAGCCCGCTTCAGCAGCAGCCAGCGTGCATCCTGCCAGGTCGCAACGGGTTCGTCCT
This sequence comes from uncultured Nitrosospira sp., assembly GCA_964651465.1. Taxonomy (GTDB): domain Bacteria; phylum Pseudomonadota; class Gammaproteobacteria; order Burkholderiales; family Nitrosomonadaceae; genus Nitrosospira. The sequence goes on along the minus strand of CAZYYR010000096.1, from coordinate 2,937 downwards.
GGATTTCGAGAATGGTATCGCCCTTTTCGAAACCCGCGAAAGCCGCCGGGGTGGCAGACGCTACGGGTCCCACGACAGGTTTCATCGTGGTCACACCCAGCATGAACAGCAGCCAGTAAAGCACAATGGCCAGCAGGAAATTGGCGACGGGCCCCGCAGCTACGATGGCGAGCCGGCTGGAAACGGGTTTGCGATTAAACGAGCGTGCCAGCTCCTCGGGCGCGACCGCACCTTCGCGCTCGTCCAGCATCTTGACATAGCCGCCCAGGGGAAAGGCGGCAATGACCCATTCGGTCTGGTCTTTTCCCAGGCGCTTGCGCAGCAGCGGATAACCGAAACCGATGGAAAAACGCAGGACCTTTACGCCGCACCAGCGTGCCACCAGGAAGTGACCGAACTCGTGGAACACGATCAGCGTTCCCAGGGCGACGATAAATGCCGCGATCGTAAGAAAAAAAGTCATGCCGATATGCGCTTCGGAAAAGCGCAGTGTGGGAAGACCCGAAATGGCAGGCTGGAGAAATCAGCCTTTCGTGGAAAAACAGGTTGAAAGCGCGTTGCCGCCACGTATGCCATACGGCCTCGTGGATGCCTGCGTACGGCGCGTATTATATCCAGGTGCAGGTCGCCTTCGGCATTTACCCTCTGGAAGCGGCCCGCGCAATGGAAAGCCGGCAGGTACGCACCTGTAGTCCGGCGGGGCTTCCAGGGCTGGGGAGGCGGAAACCGAGACACTTTACGCCAGACACGTCAACCACTCATGTGCGGCTTCGCGCGCCTGACTGTCTGCTGCCAGCACATCATTGAGGGTGGCGATATCCGTGCGGCCGACCGTCCGCATAACCTCCTCTATCATGGCAGGAATCGCGGTGAAAGGCATGCGGCACTGTAGAAACGACTCAACTGCCACCTCGTTCGCGGCATTGAGGATTGCAGGGGTACTGCCTGCGCTTGCCAGTGCCTGATAGGCGAGTTCCAGGCAGGGAAAACGCTTCAGATCGGGCGCCTCGAAGTCGAGCCGTCCCACTTTGAACATGTCCAGAGGCGTGACACCGGTTTCGATGCGTTCCGGAAAGCCCAACGCATGGGCGATGGGCGTGCGCATGTCCGGATTGCCGAGCTGTGCAAGCACCGAGCCATCCACATACTCGACCATGGAATGGATGATGCTTTGCGGATGGATCACCACCTCGATCTGTTCCGGTACGGCGTCGAACAGCCAGCGCGCTTCGATGACTTCCAGGCCCTTGTTCATCATGGTCGCGGAATCAACCGAAATTTTCTGCCCCATCACCCAATTGGGATGGGCACAGGCCTGTCCCGGCGTGACTGTTTCCAGCGCGCTCAGCGGCAATTTCCGAAAAGGTCCGCCCGAAGCTGTCAGCAGGATGCGGCGTACCCCAACCGCATCCAGGTCTCCATTGAAATGCTGGGGCAGCGACTGGAAGATGGCATTATGCTCGCTGTCGATCGGGAGCAGGCTGGCGCCATTCTCCTTGACCGTATCCATAAAAATCCGCCCGGCCATGACGAGCGTTTCCTTATTGGCGAGCATTACCTGCTTACCCGCGGCCGCAGCCGCAAATGCGGGACGTATGCCCGCTGCACCGACGATGGCCGCCATGACGGTGTCGACCTCGGGCAGCGATGCCACCTTTTCCAGCGACTCGACCCCATACAGTACCTCGGTAGCGAGTCCCGCCTTATGAATTTCCCGCCGGAGCCATTCGGCTCCGGCCTCTTCCAGCAACACCGCATAGCGCGGCTGGAAGCGGCGGCATTGTTCTAGGATTTTCACTGCATCTTTATTTGCCGTCAGCGCAGCGACGCGAAAACGATCGGGATGGCGCGCGACCACGTCCAGCGTATTCACGCCGATGCTGCCGGTTGAACCAAGAATGGTGAGATGACGAACGGCTATCATGATCAGGAGTGTAGGAAAAGGAGCGACAACGCCGCTATGGGCAGGGTTGAGATAAGGGCATCGATTCGGTCAAGTATACCACCGTGACCCGGTAAAATATTCCCGCTGTCCTTGACCCCGGCATGACGTTTCATCAGTGACTCGAACAAATCCCCGACAATTCCCATCGCAGCCAGAACGAGCAGCAGCGGTATGAGCAACCTGACCTGCCCCTGGCTGCCGGCGGCATAGCTCCAGATCAGCGCGTAAACGAGCACCGCGGCCAGCGCCCCGACAACGCCTTCCCATGTCTTTCCGGGGCTGATTTCAGGTGCAAGCTTGTGTTTCCCCCAGGTTCGCCCGGAAAAGTACGCTGCGGTATCGGATATCCAGATAGTGCACATGAATCCCAGCAATAGAAGCGGATCGATGGCGCGCAACTGGAACAGGGCAAGACATGCCGGCAGCAACACCAGCCAGCCCATCAGTACGAGCAAAGTCCGATTCCTGACGGGATGTTTCGTTTTCAGGAAAAATGGAACAGCCAGTATCCAGAATCCCGCTGACGTCGCATAAACCCAGAGAAACGAAGCGGTAAAAGGATCGGCTTTTACCGCATTGCCCATCAGGAACAGGAGTTCGCCGCTCAGCAGTACGGTAATCAGAAGATAAGTAATGGACTGGTTAAGGGAAAACCTGGCAAGCCTGGTCCACTCCCATGCGCCTGTCGCTGTCAGGGCAAGCAGCAATACCATCCAGAATATGGGGGCCAGGAGGAAAAGCGCCGTCAGGAACAGGCATAACACGATGACGGCTGTGACGACCCGGTCTTTAAGCATGATGAACAGGAGGAGATGCAAGCACGGATCGGGGAGATGTGAAGTTAGGGCCTGTTAACAGGCCCTAGGCGGTTCTCTGGATAGCTGCCTCTCGTCCTCCATGAATCGACGACATGGCCTGGAGCTGTTCGCTGGTGCGTCCGAACCGGCGCTCCCGTTGCTGATAGAACTGAATGGCGAGCCCCAGCGCATCCT
>CAZYYR010000095.1:0-8584 GCA_964651465.1 uncultured Nitrosospira sp. | reverse complement strand
TCTTCGGATAAATCCAGTGCGCAGAGATAGATGGGCTGCATCTGACGGGGCAGCCGCTTTATCAGAGAGCGGCACAAGGTAGTTTTGCCGACTCCGGGGGCGCCGATGATCCTGATCAGGCCTTCCGGTCCCTCGCCATGGGTCAGGACATAGATCAGCGCATCCATCATCTCGCCCCGGCCCGCCCCCTCATAGAGGGAATCATCGGTCGGTGAGTGAGTGGAAGGCTTCCTGAAGGCCTCAAAGGGCTCTGGTGATATGACTACTTCATGCATGGAGGCTACCGGTTCTCGCTGCAAAGACTCTCGGTCACAGGCTCTGATAGTAAACGAATGAGCGGGAGATTGCAGTCATCGCTGGAAGTGGCTGGAATGCTCGCTGCGCAAAAGCGCGAGGATTCTTTGTTCCAGCGACTCGTGCTTGCTTTCCACACTCTCTTCCCTGTATCGGTGCAAAACACCCGTTTGCCAGGCAATGAATATCAGGGGATTGATATAGCATTTGCGACAGACTGCAACTGTATTGCGCAATTCCTCTGCAACCGTTCTTATTGCCGCCAGGATACTCGCCTGAAACCGCCGCTGACTCGGCATAACGGGTAGCGGCGTGTCCAGCATGAGCTCGAACGCTCTGAGCGTAGCACCCCATGTGCGGAAATCTTTTGCAGTAAAATCAGCGCCCATGATCTCCTGAAGGTAGCTGTTCACCTGCTCTGATTTGACGACGTGCCGCTTCCCTTCTTCATCCAGATATTGAAATAGGTGCTGGCCACGCAATTGCTGGCAACGCTGAATGATTTTAACGATACGCCTGTCATTGATCTCCACTTCATGCTCGACGCGGCTTTTTCCAGCAAATCTGAGGAGTGCGCGGCGCGAGTTGATATATGCGAGATGACGTTTGCGCAGGGTGGTCAGTCCGAAGCTTCGATTTTGACGGGCATAGGACAGATTGCCGATGCGCACACGGGTAGTGTCCAGCAGGCTCACGATGGCTGCAAGTACCTTTTGTCTGGGGAGCCCGCGCCGCCGCAGGTCCTGCTGCAAACGCCCGCGCAAGCGGAGCAGGGCTTCGCCGAAATTCGCCATGCGGGCAAACTTGATGCTGTCACGCACCGTTCGCCAGTCCGAATGATAGCGGTACTGTTTGCGCATGCGGGCATCGAAGCCTGTTGCCTGCAAATGACCATGCGCGTTCACGCAAATCCAGACATCATTGTATGCAGGCGGGATGGCGAGGCTGGCAATGCGGTCCAGCTCCGCCGGGTCGGTCAGCAATTTTTCATCCGGCCCCACATACTGAAATGCATCGCCTTGACGGATTCGCCTGATACCGGGCTCACTGCCGGAAACATACACCAGGCCCGCCATAACTGCCTGCGCGACCAGATCTTCCGCTCCAACCGCTTCCGCAGCTTTCTTTCCACGCATGTGACAGTCCATCGGTGCCGATCCGGATCGAGACTGAAGTGTTAACAGGCCCTGATAAGACAGTCGGTGGAATACGAGGTTCGAGTCAAAACGGACAATTGGGCTGTCACCTTTGCCCCTGGCCCATCCTTCTGTGCAGACACGCGGCAGCGCAGCAATTTGCCTTGTCGTGGCCCCGCTTACTGGAGTATAGTTCGAGTTTCTGCCATTAATATCCAAGCGGAAGAGCGCGCAGCTTCATCGCCGCCGAAGGCGCAACCCCCCGGAATCGCTCAGGCGCAGATCAGGTCGTTCATGGTCCTCGAGGACCGCTTGCGAAAGGCAATCTGGAGAGCGCTGGCGTTGAGCCGGCCACCGAAGGGGCAGACGGAATGGAAATGCGTGATTCCGTAATCTCTCAGGTAAAAAGGACAGAGGGGTGACGTCATATTCAGTATGACTTCACCCTTTTTTTTAAGGTATCGATTTTGAAAACTACCTCTCTCAATCAGACCCATCGAGACATGAACGCCAAGATGGTCGATTTCGGCGGCTGGGATATGCCCTTGCATTACGGCTCCCAGCTCGATGAGCATCATAAGGTGCGGACCGATGCCGGCATGTTCGATGTGTCCCACATGCTTGCGGTGGATGTCAAGGGCGAGGGCGCGCGCGATTTCCTGCGCCAGCTCGTCGCCAACAACGTGGACAAGCTCACGCAATCGGGCAAGGCGCTCTATTCCTGCATGCTGAATCCCGAAGGCGGCGTCATAGACGATCTCATTATCTATTACCTGACGGAGTCGTATTTTCGCATGGTCGTCAATGCGGGAACCGCGGACAAGGATATCGCATGGATAATGGAACGACGCGGTGAAACCACTCCCCGGCTGGAAATCACCCCGCGTCGCGACCTTGCTATGATTGCGGTGCAGGGGCCCAACGCCCGAGCGAAGGTTTGGGAGGTTATCGCCGGATCGCGGGACTCAACGGAAAACCTCAAGCTGTTTCAGGCTGTTTTCCATGGCGATTACTTTATTGCGCGCACCGGTTATACGGGTGAAGACGGGTTTGAAATCACCCTCCCGGCGGATGGTGCAGCGGAACTCTGGAATGCGCTCCATGCTGCGGGCGTGGCGCCTGCAGGACTGGGTGCCCGGGACACGCTTCGTCTTGAAGCCGGGATGAATCTTTACGGCCAGGATATGGACGAAACGACCAGTCCGCTTGAGTCGGGGTTGGGCTGGACGGTGGATCTGAAAAGCGACCGTAATTTTATCGGCAAGGAAGCGTTGCTGGCCAAACCTGTGCAACACCATCTGCTTGGGCTGGTTCTCCAGGATCGGGGAGTGTTGCGCAGCCACCAGAAGGTGGTATCGAACGGACAGGATGCAGGCGAAATTACCAGCGGAGGATTTTCTCCCACGCTGAATCAATCGATCGCACTGGCGAGACTGACCGAGGATGTCTCTCCAGGAGACGAGGTGCAGGTCGCGGTGCGGGACAAGATGCTGGGTGCAAGGGTAGTGAAATATCCATTCGTACGAAACGGCAAAGTTTTGGTTTGACACGAACAACAATGTGGGTCATTTAATTCCGGAGCAATGACATGAGTATTCCAAGCGATCTGAGGTACACGAAATCCCACGAGTGGGTCAAACTCGAAGCCGATGGGACGGCGACTATCGGTATAACGCAGCATGCGCAAGAACTGTTGGGCGATATGGTCTTCGTCGAAACGCCACAGGTCGGACGCAAACTCGACAAGGGAGAAGAATGCGCGGTCGTCGAGTCGGTAAAAGCGGCAGCGGACGTTTATTCGCCGATCGCGGGAGAGGTCACGGCAGTCAATCCCGATCTGGAAGCGGCACCCGAAAAAATAAACGAGGATGCGTACTCGGCGTGGCTTTTTAAGCTGAAACCGGCAAACGCCGGTGATCTGGATGGCCTGATGGATGCGGCCGCTTACCAGCAGATGCTTCAAAGCGAGGACGATTGAACGTCCGTTCCGCCTTTTTTCTTCCTTTTTTGCGTTACTTACGTGTTATCCATGATCTCCGGATTTGACCATGCCGTTCATACCCCATACTGAAGAAGATATCCAGGCCATGCTTTCCAGCATTGGCGCAAGCACGATCGATGAGCTGTTCGACGAAATTCCGCCCGAGCTGAAGAGCGGCAGCCTGCAACGGGTGCCGCCGGGTCTGAGCGAAATGGAAATATCCCGGCTGATGCTGGAGCGGGCCGAGTCGGACGGCCGTTATCTCAATTTCATCGGCGCGGGAGCATACGAGCATCATATTCCCGCGGCGGTGTGGCAGATTACCACCCGCGGTGAGTTCTATTCCTCCTACACGCCTTATCAGGCGGAGGCCAGCCAGGGCACGCTGCAGCTTCTCTACGAATATCAGACCATCATGGCGTCGCTGACCGGCATGGACGTCTCCAATGCCAGCATGTACGACGGCGCATCCGCCTTAGCGGAAGCCGCACTGATGGCGGTGCGGTCCCACAGGACATCGCGCCGTATCCTCATGCCCCAGACCGTTCATCCGGTTTATCGCAAGGTTGTGTGCGCCATCGTCAAAAACCAGGGAATCGAGGTCGTCGAACTGCCCTATTCCAGGCAGTCGGGGCAGACCCCACTCGATGCGCTGGATGAATTTGCCAGTGAGGAGTTCGCCGCGCTGGTCATTCCCCAGCCCAATTTCTTTGGCGTGCTTGAAGATGTCGATTCGCTTACCGACTGGGCACACAGCAAAAATGCGCTGGCTATCGGGGTAGTCAATCCCGTCGCACTCGCGCTCCTTACGCCGCCGGGCGAGTGGGGGGCAAATGGCGCGGATATAGCGGTAGGCGAAGGCCAGCCATTGGGAATTCCGCTGTCCAGCGGGGGGCCCTATTTCGGTTTCATGGCCTGCAAGCAGGCCCTGGTGCGCCAGATGCCGGGGCGCATCATTGGCCGCACGACGGACCAGGATGGAAACGACGGCTTTGTGCTCACTCTTCAGGCCCGTGAACAGCATATCCGACGGTCGAAGGCCACATCCAACATCTGCACCAATCAGGGATTGATGGTCACAGCCGCTACCATTTACCTGGCATTGACAGGACCGGAAGGATTGCGTCGAATCGCCGCACAGTCCCACCGGAACACGCTGGCCCTGCTGGAGAAACTGGAAATGCTCAGTGGCGTGAAAAGGATTTTCAGCGGCCCTGTGTTCCACGAGGCAGTCCTGTCCTTGCCCGCCCCTGCCGAAAGCATATTGCAGACCCTGAAAAACGAGGGCATATTGGGTGGATTGAATCTCGGGGACTATTACCCGGAACTCGGCCATGAGCTGCTGGTGTGCGCAACGGAAACGAAAACAGCAGCGGATCTGGACAAGTATGCCGAGCAATTGGGCAAGGCCATTGAGAACCTGTAGCACCCATAAGCGATCTCCATCCATTCCAACGATTCATTTAACCCAAGGAGGAACAGCATGGTCACTCTCGCCGGAAATCCCATTACAGTTGAAGGAACTTTTCCGAAAGCAGGCGACAAGGCACCGGAGTTCTCGCTGGTGAACAAGGATTTGAAGGATTCCACGCTGGCGGATTTCGCTGGAAAGAAAAAAGTACTCAACATCGTTCCCAGCCTGGATACCCCCGTGTGCGCCATGTCCACGCGCAAGTTCAATGAAAAGGCAAGCAACATGGAAAATACGGTGGTCCTGATCATTGCCGCCGACCTGCCCTTTGCGATGAGCCGCTTTTGCGATATCGAAGGACTGGACAAGGTTGTGACGCTTTCGACCATGCGTGGGTCGGATTTCATGAAGAAATATGGCGTCGCGATTACTGACGGCCCGCTTGCCGGCATTACTGCCCGTGCTGTCGTGGTGCTGGATGAAAACGACATCGTGACGCACGCCGAGCTCGTGCCGGAAATCAAGGATGAGCCCAATTACGATGCGGCCCTGGCGGCCCTGCAGTAAGCCGAGCCACGCCCGCGACGTGGATGCCCGGCGCTCGAACAGTTCAAACCCGCAAACCCCCTTTATTCAATATACTTGATCGCAACATTTCCGACTTGACATGCTGATATTCGAACACTCGCGCCCCGGGCGCCGCAATTACTCCCAATCTCCGTCGGACGTTGCGGAAGTGACCGCTATTCCCCCGAATCTGATGCGCAAGACTCCGCCGCTGCTTCCGGAAGTATCGGAAATGGATGCCGTACGGCATTACACGCGGCTGTCGCAAAAGAATTTTTCGATAGACACGCAGTTCTATCCGCTCGGTTCGTGCACGATGAAGTACAACCCGCGGGCCTGCAATTCACTGGCGATGCTGCCGCAGTTTCTGGGGCGGCATCCGCGCGCACCTGAAAGCACGGGGCAGGGATTTCTTGCCTGCATGTTCGAACTGCAGGAGATCCTGAAGGACGTGACCGGCATGGCGGGCGTCTGCCTCACCCCCATGGCGGGCGCACAGGGGGAATTGATCGGTATCGCGATGATCCGCGCGTATCATGAGTCGCGCGGCGATACGGCGCGTACCGAGATCATCGTGCCCGATGCGGCGCATGGCACCAACCCCGCCACGGCGGTGATGTGCGGCTACAAAGTCGTGGAAATCGCCACCGACAAGGAAGGCGACGTGGACATGGACGCGCTCCGGGCTGCGGTTGGGCCGCAGACCGCCGGGCTGATGCTGACCAATCCCTCGACCCTTGGCGTGTTCGAGAAGAACGTGGCGGAGATGAGCAGGATCATCCATGAGGCGGGCGGACTGCTTTATTACGATGGCGCCAACCTGAATGCCATACTGGGCAAGGTCAAACCCGGCGACATGGGCTTCGATGTCATCCATATCAACCTGCACAAGACGTTCTCGACCCCCCATGGCGGCGGCGGTCCAGGTTCGGCACCCGTAGGAGTGGCGCCGCGGCTGCTGCCGTTCATGCCCGTCCCGGTGGTGACCCTCGAGAACGGCACCTATCGCTGGCTCACGGAAAAGGACTTTCCCCAATCCATAGGCAGGCTTTCGGCCCATATGGGCAACGCAGGCGTATTGCTGCGTGCGTACGTATACGTACGGTTGCTCGGTGCGGAAGGCATGCATCGCGTGGCGGAGTTTGCCGCCCTCAACGCCAATTACCTGATGGCTGAACTGAGCAAGGCGGGATTCGAGATCGCCTACCCCACCCGCAGGGCCAGCCATGAATTCATCGTCACCCTCAAGGATCTCAAGGAAAAAACCGGCGTAACGGCGATGAACCTGGCCAAGCGGCTGCTGGACAAGGGTTACCATGCGCCTACCACCTACTTTCCACTGCTGGTGCCGGAATGTCTCCTGATAGAGCCTGCCGAAACGGAATCGAAGGAAACGCTGGATGCATTCGTCACGGCCATGAAAGAGATTCTGGAAGAAGCCCATACCCAGCCGGAAGTGGTGAAGAACGCCCCTCATACCACACCGGTGCGGCGACTGGATGACGTAAAGGCTGCACGCGAACTGGATCTGGTATGGAAAAGGCCCTGATGATTTCCAAAGCGGCACTTTAATAAATAATCGATAAATCACGGCTTCCAGCGTCCGCCCCATGCATACCCTTATCTGCGGTTCCATCGCGTACGACACCATAATGGTGTTCAAAGACCATTTCAGAAACCATATCCTGCCGGAGAAAATCCATATTTTGAACGTAGCCTTTCTGGTGCCTGACATGCGCCGTGAATTTGGCGGGTGCTCCGGCAACATCGCCTACAACCTGGAAATGCTGGGCGGTAAACCCCTCGTCATGGCAACCGTCGGCGACGACTATCCACCCTATGCAAGCCGCATGGAGAAGCTGGGCCTTGCACAAACCCATGTGCGCCATATCGAAGGAACATTTACCGCTCAGGCATTCATCACGACCGACCTGGCGGATAATCAGATCACGGCATTTCATCCGGGGGCGATGAACCATTCCCATGAAAATCATATTGCCGATGCAAAAAACGTATCCCTGGGCATCGTTGCTCCGGATGGGCGTGACGGCATGGTGCAGCATGCCCGCGAATTTCATGATGCAGGTATTCCATTCATGTTCGACCCGGGCCAGGGTCTGCCCATGTTCAACGGCGAAGAACTGATGGATTTTATCCGGAAGGCGGACTATATCGCTGTCAATGATTATGAAGGACAACTGCTGCACGAGCGTACGGGGCATTCGCTGGAAGCACTGGCGAAGCATATAAAAGGGCTGGTCGTTACAAGAGGCGCCGAGGGATCGCTGATCTATTCAGAGGGCCGGGAGATCGAAATCCCGTGCGTGAAGGCCGACCAACTGATCGATCCCACCGGCTGTGGCGATGCGTATCGCGCCGGCCTGCTCTACGGAATCGCGGAAGACATGGACTGGGAAAGTGCTGGCCGCCTCGGCTCACTCATGGGGTCCTTGAAAATTGCCCAGCGCGGCGGACAAAATCACCACTTTACCCGGGATGAGATAGACCAGCGATATTTCGAGGCATTCGGCCATCGGATTCTGTCGTAAGCAGCAGTAGGGCGGGCGGGCAGATCGCAGGAATACTCTCGCCTTGTATCCCATTGAGCGGGCTCGCTCCCGCAGCAGATTTACCTTCCACGCCCATCTTGATGGCTCATGGCTCACGGGCCAAAGCCCATGTGCATCCGAGATAAGCTAATAATAGGCTAATATAATGGGATGCCCGACGCTGCCATCCAGGCCGCTGCCAGCCGACCGATACAAATTTTCCGTTCCGTCCGCTTGCTGCTGCATATCATTTCCGGACTGATCCAGTCGGCGATTTATCCGCATCTCGGCCAGCAGGCGCAATGGCGCATGGCGCAACGATGGTCAGCGAAGCTACTTTCCATTCTGAGCATCAGGCTGCGCCATCGCGGCACGACGCCTCCCGTCGAATCACAACGGGTAATGCTGGCCGCAAACCACGTGTCCTGGCTGGATGTCTATTCGATCATCACCGTATGTCCGGCACGTTTCGTGGCGAAAGCTGAAATTCGCAGCTGGCCGCTGCTGGGCTGGTTAAGCCGGAATGCAGGAACCCTGTTCATCGAGCGGGCAAAACGCAGCGACACTGCGAGAATCAACGAGCACATCGGCAATGCATTGATGATCGGAGACCGGGTAGCCGTATTCCCCGAAGGAACGACGGGAA
>CAZYYR010000094.1:0-8660 GCA_964651465.1 uncultured Nitrosospira sp. | reverse complement strand
AATACAGCGCGACTACCAGCCCCCATATCCTTGCTCCCGCTTTACTGCTCATATTCGTCTCCGCTGATTGCGACCGGTTATGAGGATAATCGGAGTCTCATATCCTGTATTCGAATCGTATTGCGCTGCAGGCAACGAAACCTTGATACACGTCAACTTTTTGAATGCTGATCATGGACCGGCATGAGATTGAAAAGGCGATGCCATGATGGCTACGCCGACGGGCACTGTAACTGTCGAAAAAGTGGAACAGGTATGCTGCGTCAGAAAGACGCGGCTATCACTGGGGAACGGAAGGCGTCAGGAAGAGGAGAGCAAGTCCACCTCATTGTCGGCCGAAGAGGCCGCGATCGGCCTCCAGCCGCCATGAGTCAGCGGCCGTATCGCGGCAAAGGCCGAATACCAGCGATGGCGGAAGTGAAGGCACCGTAAAACGAAGGTCGAAAAAGGATACGCAAGCACCCCCCATCCCGTACGGCTCGACCCGATCGAGCACGGGAAACCTTGCAAACTGCCGGAAGCGGGCAAAAATTTCCTGGCTCCAGGCTTCACGCACAAGTGCCTGCTGCGACGCCACTTCCTCAACCTGTCCCCCCTGCCCCGCCTGCCCGAACTGCCGGTACCTTTTCCAGGTCGCAGCGGAAGCGGGCCGATAAGCCGCATCCATCCTGTCCCACATCCCCATCAACCCATCTGCGGGATGGGAAGCATCGCGTATCTCGGTACGCCGCAGATTGACCAGCGCCGCATCATATTCATCTCCATGACGTACGATGATTTTCCAGTTGAAGGGTGACAGCGGCTGGGGAAAAGCGTGGGCCTCCGCATTGGCCAGTCCCCGCCGTTCAATATAGGTGCGGCCAATATCGATAGCCTGCGAATGCAGCACCGCCTGAAACCCGACATAGCATCCCAGCGCTGCCAAGGCGGCGATGGAAGGATACCTTTCATGGGTCAGCCGGCAGGCAACCAGGCCGATTATGATGATCCCTGTGAACCAGGGGTCGATGATGAAGGTGAGGGGAAGCGCAACGGCACGGTCGGAAAATGGCGCCAGCACCATGGTGCCGTAGGAGGTGATGACATCACCGGCGATATGGATACCGATACCCATGGCTGCCACGCCGTAGAATGCCTGCCAGGGAAAACGCCGGGATGAAAAGCGGAAGAGCAGCGCGAGCATCCAGGCGACAGCCCAGGCCCAGGCGGGCAGCAGCAGAATGGAATGCGTCACGCCTCGATGCAGTGCCACATACGTCAGCGTATCGAATGCACGCAATACGAAATCGCTATCGGGGAACGCCGCTGCGAAAAATCCCGCTGTCATGCGTGCCCTCAGCGGAAGCACCAGCGCGCCTGGCCGATGCCGCTCCGCAGGTGCGGTCGCCCGCGCGAGCAACGCACCGCTCAACGCATGGGTCAGGGTATCCATGCCGCTGCCTGAAAAAGATGAGATGGAGATACAAAGGGTACCGGATAGAATACCGGATATTCCGGCTCAGGACCTTTCAGTTTCTTCGGCCTTCTCAGGTTCCTGCGTATCCCGAGGTCCCCGAATTTCCTGCGTTTCCTGGGTTTCCTGAGTATCCTGAATAGTCTTGGACCGTTTTTTCCCCGCCGGCATCGATGGATGGCAACGCCGATCCGCGATGATTGAACATGAGGCTGTCGGCGCGCTCAGCAAGGTAAAGGCACCTGTCAAGGAACCGGCTTGTTCGGCTCGACCCTGAAGAACTGTCGTTCATCCAGTGTCCGAATGTCGCCAGATAGATGGAAGTCAGCGCGGTTTCTTCCAGTGCACGCCGAACATGGGTGGCATCGCGTTCCGCTGCTTCCCGCATCCATTGTACGGTACGGCTGATGCGCATCAGCCCAGGAATCTGGATGTGGACGTGCCCGGGCTCCAGTTTCCCCCAGATCATCTGCCGGGTGGTCTTGCGGTAAGGATGAAATGCGCCCAGCCACGTCATGATCAGCCGGTGCAGGCGCTGGCGCGGGGTCAGCGAGGAGAAATCCGGGCCCTGGGCCGCCTTCAGCATCGCACTGTCGGCACGCTCGAACCACGCATCCACGATATCCTCCTTCTCCCGGAAATGTGTGCGCACATCATCAAGGGTGATCCCCAGTGCAGCCGCCACATCATGCAGGCGCACCGCTTCCCACGATGTGCGCTCGCCCAGTTCAACCGCAGTATTGACGATCTGGTCCGCTGTTGGCATCTATCCGATATTGTGCAGGCCCGAAAAAACAAGAATTCTGCCTCAGTCGAGGGAAAAGTAGCGCAAACAGGCGCGCGGTGTCAAGCACAGGCGGGAGGTATCGAGTCGGTTCCGGAGTTCCGGCCGGCACCTCCCGGCTTCAATCGAACCGCAGCGAGTAGAACACGTCGATGGCATTGTCCATCCCGGCCCGCGCAACCAGCGTGATGCTCGGCGTCAGGGTATAGGTGAGCTTGGTCACCCCGGCCACCGCCGTAAGCCCCTGCTCGTAACTGATGTAGGCTTCTTTCGACAATCGCTTGCCGATGGTGCCGATCTGCCCGGTCAAGGGATCGCTTCCGGCCTGCCGGATCGACAGCTCGTCCACGCCGAGCGCCTGGCTTATCTTCTCCGTGACGCCTCCGGATTGGCCGCCCAGGATGGACCCGGCTGCCGCGAGCAGCAGCGAGGCATCCGCCTTTCCACCCGGCGCGCGTCCCAGCGCAATCCAGGACAGCTTCTCCAGGTCCGACACGAGCGGCGTCGATACCAGCCTCACCCGGGGGTGGCGAACGCTGCCGGTGACTTCGACACCGGCCACCACGGCCAGCCCCTTGCGCACTGCAAGCACGTTCAGGGCGGGATCATCCAGCGGGCCCTGGAAACTCACGATTCCGCGCTCCACCGTGAGATGTTGGCCGTATGCCTCGAAACGGGTGTCCTGCGCAGTGATGATACCAGTGGCACGCAACCTCTGCCCTGGTTCACCGCGGAGGCGCACTTCCCCCGCCAGCCGCCCTTCGAGACCGGAGGCACGTATATAGAACCGTTCGCCCAGGTCGAGCGCGGCCTCCACATCGATCCGCAGCCCCTTCCCGGCGGGCTGCTGCTGGTCCGAGGCCTCGACGCCGACGACCACCACGTCATCCGGCAGGTGGGGTCGTCCCGCGGTCGGCTGGGCAAGGAGGCCCGCATCCGCCGCCAGTCTGCCCCTAAGGGTGAGGGTATTGCTTTCCAGGGTCGCTTGTGCGCTGCCCGAAGCGATGATCCAGCGGTCCGGCCGTTGCGCGAGCGGCACCAGCGTGGCGGTAATCTCCAGGTTGCCGCGCTCTCCCGTCAGGTCCATTACGCCCGACCCGCTCAGCCTGCCGGGCCCTCGGGCAAGCTCCACGTTACGCAAGAGGCGATCGGAGGGCGGCGGCAGATGAGGCGCGACAAAGTCCAGCGCATCCAGATGCAGCGACTTCTCATCGAAACGGGCGGCGAGTTTTCCCTGTTCGAAACGCACGCCCTGGTCCAGCAGTGCCAGAGCGAGGCCCGTGCCATCTATGTGGCCCCTCAACCGCGGGGTGCGGAAAGTTCCGATCACATCTGCCTGCAGGTCGAGCTTTCCTCTCATTCTTATGTTATGAGTGCTGTCGAGCGCAGGGCCGACCCAGGAAATGTCTTCCATATCGACCAGCACATATCCGGCGAGAGGCGCGTCTTCCGCCACGGCCCATTTCAGGATCGACTCGGGTGAACTTTGCAGGGGGAACGTCAACATCGCGTTCGCCTCACCCATCCGGATGCCCTTCGCCTTCAACTCCCCTGTCAGTTTGCCGTCAGCGGCATGGGCGGACAAGCGAAGCGTTTCCAGTCCCAGGGTGAATGGCGGCTCGCCGTCGACCACCCAGTCGCCGCTTTCCCGGCCGATATTCAGCGTGCCTTTGAGTTCCTGCCCAGCGTCGATGTTCCAGTCACCGCCCAGACGGAGAAACCCGCTTCCCTGTCCGTCATTTCCCCTCCCCGTGCCGTCGAGATTACTGCCGGGTCTCAGGCGGATTCCGCTGAAATGTCCGCTCGTGCGCCATCTCTCCGGCGTCCAGTCGAATCCTTTTATCTCGACGCTGCCTCCTGCAACGAGAAGTTTCGATCCGCCCGCCGAAATGCTCCGCACGCTGATCGAAAGCGGCAGCGCCTCATCCAGCCGAAATGGAATGGGGCCTGTTCCGGACAGTTCGGACAGTTCGCCCGTCCATTCGGCATCGCGATACGTCGGGATTGGATCGGTCAGCGTGCCTTCGGCTCGCAGGGCGATATCCAGGCGATTGGCAAGACGGGCATCCATGCGCACCTCGTGCCGCACCCTGCTTCCCGTGACTTCCAGTTTCAGGTTCTCCAGCCGGGTTTCAGTCTGGTTCCCATAGCCCATGATTGAAACCGCCAGATCGATGACATCGCCCTGGATCCTCCCGTCAGCCGAGAAGGTGCCGATGTGGTGCTCGCCCGGAAGGGCAAGGCTATTGCCGCTCGCGCGAAGCATCATATCCGGCAGGGACAGTACGCCCTCGCGCAGATCCCGCAGATCCCCCAGACCATTGAAACGGCTCTCCACCGTCGCTTCCACAGCAAGGGAGCCGCCCAGCCCGTACCCGAGCTGTGCCAGGGCGGGGGCGGCAAGCTCCAGCTGCAACTGATCGCCCTTACGTCCTATTCCTCCGCGCACGACGAGCCTGTTGCTGCCCATGCCCAATTCCACTTCGCCCCTGGCGCGGGTCGCTCCCGCAAACTCCACCCGTCCATGCCCAAAAACCGGATGATCGGCGATGCGGCTGTTCTCCATCCTGAAGCGTACCGTACCCGCCACTTCCCCCGCAGCCCCGGACGCAAGCTCGCCCGCGAGGCCCAGCGTGGCATTGAGATCGGTTCGCGGCGCCTTCACAAATGCGGAGACATCGAAGTGCCGAAGACTGCCGTCGAAAGCGAAATTCCTTGAACCGTTCAGTTCAAGCGTGCCCCGGCCCGCAACTGCGGACCGGCCGTGCCGCAGATGCGCTTTTTCCAGCGCCAACGTGTCTCCCGACCTTATAATGATGACATCCATCAGCAACGCCTTGTCCTTGAGCACTACGGCAGCATGCTGCCTGTCGGCGTCGCCGCTGATGGTTGCCTTGCCGCCGAGATTCGCTTCGCGCATCCGTGTATCCAGCCCGGCGGGATTCACGCGGCTGATGATCAGGTCCGCAGTGGCGGTTTTCTCCCCGACCTGCAAGGCAACGCTCCCGGTAATCGAACCGTTTCCCGCCAGGGTCATGGCCAGGCCATCCAGACGGAGCTCTTCCATGGACAATACCGGATGCGCCTCGAGCTGAAGCAGAGGCAGCCCCCCCTGATCCAGGGGCTTAGGAATGCCGTTCCTGACCGTCAGATCCCCTTCCAACTGACGGGCGGCATTCCCGCGCAATTCGGTTTCCACGATGAGGCTGGCTGCCGGAGCAGTTGGGGAGAACAGGCGGGGATTGAATCCTTCCGCCGATATCGATAATCCCGCAACGACAAATGGCGCATAGGGCTGCAACTGCGCCTCCGCCCTGCCCTTCAGTCCGGCACCGCTTCCTGTCACCAGGACATCGAGCTTCTCCAGGCTGCCGGTCGCGCTCATGGAAAGGCTGGCTGTCGGCGATACGGACAAGTCCGGACGCAGCTCCGGCACGGCCAGTCCGGTAAGGTCTGCCTCGGCCAGGATAGCGAAAGGCCGCACCCCTTCGATCGAACCCGCAGCAGTCAGGTTGCCGAACTCCAGGCCGGCGCGCAGACCGGATACCCGATGCGTACGGCCATTGCTTTCCATCCGCGCTGCCACCGCGGTGGCGGTGAATGCGGGAGAGCCGTCCTCCTCATGCAAGAGACGCAGAGCGCCGATATCGAGCTTGCGTACGGATAGTGACAGGGGCAGTTCCAGGTTCGCCGGCAGCGAAGCGGGCTCGGAAGAGGGGAGCGATACGATTTCCAAATCTTTCGCCGACAGCAGATCGATCGTGAGCTGCCTGGAAACCAGATCACCCGGCGCCCAGTCCAGCTGGACATCCCGGGCGACGATGATCAGATCCCCTCCGGTGAAGCGCACGGCACGGGCGCGAACGGATCGAGACAGATCACCTTCCAGTCCCTCGATCGAGAGTTTTCCCGCGCTTGTCCGGGAAACGGCCGAGCCGAGCCAGCGGAGTCCGGAGCTGCTGGTCATGAGCCAGAAGCCGGCAGCCACGGTTACGATAATGAGAAGGGCTAGCAGCAGCGCGACGCGCCACCGCCTGACGCTCATCATGGGGCGGCGAGGCGAGTTCCGGTATTCGGGAGGAGTCGAATTCATGGCGATCAGAATGCCACCGCGATGGAGAAATGTACCCGCAGCTTGCCGTCGCGATGGCCTCTTGCAAGATCCACTGCCAATGGCCCCACCGGGCTGCGCCAGCGGATTCCCCCGCCGTAGCCGACGACGGGACTCAGTCGGCCAACGGTATCTGCCGCATCGCCCACATCCGCAAAAATAGCGGCACCCCAGTTGCGCATGAACCAGTGATTGTATTCAATGGTACCGGTTGCCATCACACGTCCCCCGACTACGGCTGAACCCTCGCGTACGCCCAGACGCTGAAAGGCGTAGCCCCGGACAGACTGGATGCCGCCGGCACGAAACAGGTATTCCTGCGGAATGCCGAACCGCGATGGAGCAAAGGTGTAACCTGCTTCACCCCGCAGGAACAGTACATCGCGCTTTCCGACCGGGTACCAGAACTGGTGCCTGACGTAGGTGCGCAAAAAATCCTGATCGGAAAACACCTGCTGGCTGCCACCGCCAACGCGCAGTTCCGTCACGCTGCCGTCGCGGGGGAAAAGCGGGTCATCCACGGAACGGTAGCGCAGCAGCCCATCCAGTGCCAGCGTCTGGTTGATCTCATGCACCCCGCCTTTCGGATCCCGGTCTTCCCTTTGCCAGTTGAGGGCAAGCCGCGTTTCGAATTTGCCGGAAAGCTGGTTGCGGCTGATACCTACTTTCTGCCGTATGGTTTCGAGGTCCTGGATGAATGTCCTGTCGACCGCCGCTGCGGCGGAGTACCATCGGCCCGTCCGGTCCGGGACGCTGTCGATGCCGGTCGAGAGCGTCTGACGCTTCTGTTCGATGCGCAGTCCGGCATTCAGGCGCAGGGCTCGATCGAGAAGATTATTGTCGACATAGTTGAGTTCGCCCCGGGCGCCGGTGTTGGAACTGTACCCGGCTCCAGCCGAGATACGCTGCGACTGGATCTCGGACAGCACCACCTCCACCGGCGCCGCCTGATGCGTGGCAGCATCGGGTTCGATGTTGACCGCCGCCGAACCGAATTGCGGCAGATTCTGCAATCGGGTCTGAAACGAGAGCAGCTGCTCGCGCCGATAGGGATCACCCGCCTGGAACGGGGCCAGATCGGACACCAGCGATGGGTCGTATCGCTCCAGTCCTTTTATGATCAGCTCTCCAAAACGGAAAGCAGGCCCCGAATCCAATACCACCCGCAACTGGGCGCTGGATGTGGCCGCATCCACTTCCGCGCGGCTTTCCTCTATTCCCGCCGTGGGATAATCTTCCGCCGCCACACTGGACAGCAGCACCGCCTTGGCTTCCTCCCATGCAGGCGAGCGGAACGGCTGTCCCCGACGCAGGGACCATGCAGCAAGAAGCTTCTCGACGCGGGCGCGCCGCGCGGGCTCATCGATGGCCAGATCGCCCTTGAACTCGATACTGACCTCGGTGACCATCGTGCGCGGTCCGGGCACCACCTCCAGTTTTGGGGTTGCGGGTGGGGCAAGATGCAGGGTAATCGCAGGGGTGAAATAGCCTTCGGTCGCGAGCAGTTCGCTTATTTCACGTTGTGCCCTCCTCATGAAGGTGGCGCGCGCGGTTTCATCCGTCAGGGGCGCAACCGGAGGCGAGAAGTGGGTCGTCAGCAATGCCTGCAGGGGTTCAGGCGCAATGATAGAGACCGTCTCGGCGGGTTGACTGCCGGGTTCATGAGCCCGAACCACGGAGGCGCCCAACGCGAACAAAAGAAACACGGACAGCCATGCCCTGGTCCTGGCCATGCGGGAGAGAAAGGAATCTTTCAATACAGGTTATGGTCGGTAGGGCTGCGCGGAAACAATTGCGGGAGCCCGTGAACGGAAACACAGGCATGTCGGCATATGATGCACCGCAGCCCCTGCTGCCACGGCTGATCGATCCATCCGGCATTCACGCCGGGACAGAGCGCCGACAGCATGTCGGCTTCTGCACGATCCTGCTATGCTTCTATCACGACGGTGGGTAAGGTCATGAAAAAACCCTGGAACTCGACGATTTCCGAGTAAAACCCATTGCCGTTTGCCCGTCAAGCCCTCTCGTCAGCGGCAGGAAGAGATTTAAAAGCTTATATATGACCCTGTTCCCTATCCCGTTGAAAAGCCTCTGCCCGGATACAGCATAACTGTCCTCCCGAACAAACCGTTGAGCCGAGTTGTCTATGAATCAAGATAAAGTATCGAAGAAAGTATCGAAGGAAGCACGAATGGAAAAAATAGACAAGAAAACACAGATCAACTTCTGGTACGTCATTGTCGCGATATTGGGCGTCCTGCTGATCCAGAATCTGTACTCTCAATATACAAAAGTCGAGCCCATCCCCT
>CAZYYR010000093.1:1827-8710 GCA_964651465.1 uncultured Nitrosospira sp. | reverse complement strand
CGTGCTGATCTCTGCGGAGCAGGGTGAGGCCGTGGCCTATGCGCTATGGAAACTGCAGGAGCGTGGACGCATGCTCGTCAGCCCCGGCGATCGCCTGTATGAAGGCATGGTGATCGGCGTCCACAGCCGCGACAACGATCTCGTGGTGAACCCGATAAAAGGCAAGCAGCTGACTAACATCCGGGCATCGGGAAGCGATGAAGCAGTCACACTGACACCCCCGATCCAGCTCACGCTGGAATCCGCCATCGAGTTCATTGCCGATGACGAGCTGGTGGAAATCACGCCCAGGACCATCCGTATCCGCAAGCGTCTGCTGCAGGAGCATGAACGTAGGAAGGCCTCGCGCGCGGCTGCATAGTGTCCTGAACCGGAAATATGAAGAATAAATATCTGGGTCATTCCCGCGAAGGCGGGAATCCAGCCACTTGAAAAAACTCCGGATTCCGGCTCATCGCTGACGCGGCGTCCGGGATGACGGGATTTTTTGTTTTCCATCCTTCAGGAAGTACTGAATAAATCCTCGCTGGTGCGACAGTCTGGTTTATTGATTGCCCGTCCTGTCCGATCCCGTCGCCATTTCCCGGAATACGGTTTAAACGACTGTTCCCCGAAATGAACGAAAAGATACTCTGGTATATCGCCGATCCGATGTGCTCCTGGTGCTGGGGCTTCATGCCGGTGATGGAAAGCATCCGTGATACGTATCGAGGCCGCTTGAGGCTGGAAATCGTGGTGGGCGGCCTGCGGCCCGGGACGAAAGAACCGATGCCAGCGGGGCAGCGCGATGAGATTCTGCACCACTGGCATACCGTACACCGTACCACTGGCCAGTCTTTCCGGTTCGAGGGCGCCCTGCCGGAAGGGTTCATCTACGATACCGAGCCGGCCTGTCGTGCAATCGTCGCGGCAGGCATGGTCGACCGGGACACGGCCTTTGCGTTATTCAGGGCAATACAGTCCGCATTTTACGCCGGGCAGCGCGACGTGACTGATCCGGCAGTACTCACGGATCTTGCAGTCGAAGTGGAATTGGATGCGGCGCGCTTCGGGCAGCTGTTTACATCCGATGAGGTAAAAATCAAGACAACCGAGCAGTTCGGACAGGCGCAGCGGTGGGGTGTTCGTGGTTTTCCGACCGTGATCGGGCAAAGCGGGAAGAACTATACGCTGCTCACAGCCGGCTACTGTTCATTCGAGATATTTCAGTCCAGGCTCGATGCCTGGCTCCAAAAAGCATGATCTGCCATCTTCCGTATGTCGTACTGGTGCGGATATTCAGTCTGGAAATCGTGGGTTGAGTCGCAAACGTCCCCCGGTATGATCTTCCCGTCGTCACCTGACGGTTCGAGGGTATGCAGTTTCAGAGACCGCTTCCGCTTGGCCAGCCCAGGCGTTCCAGGAATGCGCGGAATGCATCGCTTGCGATGATGAATGCAATGAGATAGGAGGTCAGGCTCAGCATGACGATCGTCCATAGAGCCCTCCATGGACTGAGCGTGGAATATTCACGCCACGTAGAGAGAAGGCTCGCATCTCCTTCCGTGGCCGGCTGCTTCAGCTTCAATTCCTCGAGAATATTCTGGCGTGCCCGGCGCAGCGCGTCTCTCATCCCTGCCCGATAAGTCGTATCGATAAGGTCGAGCCGCTTCGCATCCATTTCGAATGAAGTGTCGTGTTGCGCCGCGATTACCGCCGCCTGCTGAAAAAATGCCCGCATCCGCTCCGTATATCTTTCGTCAGCAAAAGCGGCATCGATCGTCTCTTCTACAGATCCACTTTCTTCTCTTGTTTCGTTCTGCAGGACAGCATCGGTTTCGGAGGGGCCCGATTTCCGCCTCGCTCCCGGTTTTCCCTCATGTCCCGTTCCGGGGATGCGCATGACGGACTGGATAAACTCACGTTCCTTTCGGGCGACGAGTTTCAGCCAGACCGCCTCGACAGCCTGGGGAGATGGAGCCCGAAAGGCCGCGCCATCGCGATGCATGCATTCGCTGAGCTCATCGAGCTCCACCTGCGCCGCGCCTTCACATTCGGCGTCGATTGCCTCCAGGCGGGTCTTGATATTGTCATTCATGGCATATCTGGAGCAAGTGCGCTACAAGTGATGGAAACGAGGCCGCCTGTCTGTCCGAACTGATGATGCAATCAAAGTGTAACGTAATTTACTCGCGGAAATGCAGGAATCCTTGAGTCCACATCGATGCTTAAAGAAGCGCTGAATAAACCCTCACTGAGCGCGTAGCTGAATGATCATAAGACGCGCCAAAGTATACACGGTGCGCCAACAGCCCGTTCTGTGGCCGCATCTTCGATTCATTCAGCGCTTCCTTAAAGCAACTGTCATAGCCGGACGGCTGCAAAGGCATCGAGATCATGCACGGCGGCGGCGGCGCGGCGGATGAGTTCACGATTGGTCCCGGGTTCGATCATTCCCCCGACAGCGAGCGATATCACCATTGCCTCGAAGGGATAGATGAGATGGGCACGATATCGCTGCAGCAGGTAATCCGTGTCGATGCCCCTGATCCCGTTATCTTCCAGGGTCTGTGCGTAAATGGACAAGAGGCTCGATTCATGGGTCTGGCGAATTACGGGATCGAGCGCGGTGGCGAGGAAGTAGGCCACGTCCCCGATGCTTTCCCCAAAGCGCACAAGCTGCCAGTCGAGCAGCCCCGGCCCGGACTCGCTCCAGAACAGGTTGCCGGGGTGACAATCGTGATGAACGAGCGTTTGCGGCGTACCCGAGAGAAAGCGCATCGCCTGGCGGCGATGGCGTGCATAGCGCATAGCCTGCGCGTGAAGAGATGAAGGAATGGCTTCGCCGGCCTGCTGCAATCCTCGCTTCATCAGCGGAACCGCCAGCACGGTGCCAAGATGGTCTTCCAGGTGACGTACGGGCCCGGCCAGCCAATGATAAGCCCGTTGGAGATCGGCCCTGTCCCAGAAATGAGCATGAAAGCGGGCAAGCTGCCGGACGACCAGTTCAGCCTGTGCGGCGGTCAAGGTATCGCCCGGATTACCCGCAATCGCGCCGAATTCCGTCACATCCTGCAGAACCAGCGTGGCTCCCTGCCCGTATTGGCTCTGAGCCGCCAGCCTTGTCGGGATGGCAATGGGTATGGCTTGAGCAGCCTCGGCGTAAAAACGTACTTCCGTGTGCAGCAGCCTCGGCAAGGCGGTGATGAGTCGCGCGCGCCAGGCCAGCGACGGCAGTTTTACGAACCACCGCCGCGATAGCGTGGCCGGGCCGTCATGTTCAATTGCTAGGCGGATGCGCGTCGTCGTTCCGACGTTCACGGAGACGGTGTGCGCTCCCGATACGCGTACACCGGGATGGCATCGATCGATCACGCGTTGAGCCCAGCCGACGGTCAGATCTCCGGGCCGGCATGCGAAAATGTCCGGCTTCATCTATAGGCAGCGGGGAAACAAGGACGCCGGGAAAATTGCAGAATGGATATTTCCCGCACGGTATCGCGGCCTTTTCCGTATTTCCCCGGTTCGGGAAGAATATTCCATTTGACCAAACGTGCGGGCTCATGCAAAAAGGGAGCCGCAGCTCCCTTTTTTCAAGGCGATGGCGGTGGCTATTTCTTGTCCGTCGTCAGCTTCCATTCAGGATGATAATGCGTTTCCCTGTCCCAGTCCTTCCAGATGAAATCGGGATAGATGATGGGCTCGGTGGGAATGACAAAGGTTACCAGGTCGACGGCTCCCGTCAATGTACGTCCGATACTGTGTACAATACCAGTCAGGAAGCCCGCTGTCAGACCATAACCGATCCCCTTCTGTTCGGTATTGAGCATGATGTTCTTGGGAATTTCCCCAATGCCCGTGACCGTGTTGGCAAGGCCGTGCGCAAGCTTGTCGCCTACGCCTTCCGCATAGCTGTGGGCCATGGCGGCCTGAGGCGAAACAAACAATAGTGTAGATAGTATCAGTAGTGTTTTGACTGTATTTTTCATTCGATACCTCCCTTGAGTAATTGAATAAACTGAATCCCACTTAATACTAGCATACCATCAGGATTCATGGACAAGCCATTCTTAAAAATACGCGCTTCCAGCTGGCTACTCCGTAGCAAAGATGGATTCCAGCCGACAGGCGCCGCTTCCATTAATCGCCTGAGTCCGTGATCTCGATGCAATCCTGCTCACCCGTCATTTCAGCCGCTTTCCGGTGAATTATGCTACTCTTCCGCACATTGTCGCCCTTCCGTTCCCTTCGTTGAAGTAAAGCTTCGTTGAAGTAAAGTCCACTTCCCTCGATCAGCAAAAGAATAACAGTCAGTGAGTTCCTTACCCCAACAGCCGGAAACTTCCAGTTTCGCTTCCCTGCATTCGCTTTCCTCCTCATCGCCTGATCCGTCAAATTCCGCCCAGGCCTGCGCCTTGGCGCTTTCAGTAGTCGTTCCGACACTCGACGATGTAGATAACCTCGATCCGCTGCTCACGAATCTGGCGGCGCTCGGTCTGCCGCCGGAAAGCTTCGAGGTGATTTTCGTCGATGGGGGCTCCGGCGATGGTACGCCGGACAAAGTTCGCGCATGGAAGGATCGCCCCAATATCCGGCTCGTCGAATGCCAGAAAAAACCGGACCTGGCACGCACCATTCATGCCGGCACCGCAGCAGCGCGCGGCAGCATCGTCGTGGTGATGGACGTGGACATGAGCCACCCTCCCGCTAACCTTTCAGCGCTCATCGCGCCGGTCCTCGATGGAGGCTACGACGTTGCTGTCGGCAGGGGCCATGTTCAGGGGAAAAGTATCGAAGAATGGCCCTTGCATCGGCAATGGCTGTCCCGCATAGGGGGGTGGTTTGGCCGCCCCATCCGAAGCATGAACGATGCTACGTCCGGTTTTTTTGCATTCCGGCGCGATCTTGCCGAAGCGGTCATGGAACACGTGCGGGACGGCAAGATTCTGCTCCAATCGCTCATAGCGGGCCCGCACAAACTGAAGGTAGCGGAGATCCTGGTCTCCTTTCGCAATCCCACCCTCGGTGCATCCAGTGCATTGTTATCGCATCGATGGACTTTTCTGCATCGCCTGGCGATGCTTGCGGACGGCGTGGCCCCCTCGAGCACTGTGGGCCGTCTTGCGGTGGCGGGGCTGCTGGGCGCCGTCGTTGATGCGTTGCTCTTCCTGTCGCTCATGAGCGTGGGAGCAGGGCTCGCACTGGCTCATACGATGAGCTTCTCTATCGCTGTGGCCGTGGGCTATTCGCTCGCCGCGAAAGGACCGTTCCGCATCCATGAGGAAGAATACCTGCGGCGGCAAGCGCTCCGACGTTTGCTACTGGTTGGCGTTTTCGCGCTGACGATGCGGGGCGGCGTGCTCGCCCTGCTGATCTACAACTGGCATTTTTCCCCACTACTGGCCATTTTTTTCGCCATCACCGCCACTGCCGCGATCGGTTACCTCGGTTCGGTATTGTACGTATTTCCAACCAAAGGGGATGGGTCTGTGCCGGATGCGCTCTGGTGGGTGGCGCCCACCGGTATCGTCGGATTTGCTGTCCTGCTGCGCCTGGTCTACATGGGCGTGGCCCAATTGATACCCGATGAAGCCTATTACTGGAACTATGCTCAGCACATGGCGCTGAGCTTCTTCGATCATCCGCCCATGGTGGCATGGATGATCTGGTTCGGAACGGCTCTCTTCGGTCATGATGAATTCGGCGTACGATTCGGGGCCCTGGTTTGCGGCCTGGTAACCATGGGTTATCTATATGCGCTGACGTGCAACCTGTACGACAGATCGGTCGCCATCCGTGCAGTACTGCTGCTGGCCGTGCTGCCCTTCGGCTTCGTCACCGCAACCTTGGCGACACCGGACGCCCCTTTGATGGCAGCCTGGGCTGCAACGCTGTACTATATGGAACGCGCCTTGATAGGTGACCGGCCCTGGGCCTGGCTGGGCATGGGAATAGCTTTCGGTCTGGGCATCCTGTCGAAATATACGCTGGGCCTGCTGGGTTTCGCCGCACTGGTGTTCGTCATTCTGGATCCCGCATCCCGCCGCTGGCTTTTTCGCCCACATGCCTATCTCGCCGCTGCGCTTGCGCTGGTACTGTTTTCGCCGGTCATCATCTGGAATATGCAGAACGACTGGGTATCGATCCTGTATCAGTCGAACCGCGCTACGGGAATAGGCAATAAATTCTCGCTGCATCTGCTTTTCCTGCATATGCTGCTGGTATTGACACCCGTAGGATTCGCCGCAGCAGCGATGGCGCTCACGCGCAGCGGGAATGCGGCGGACTCCGAGGCACGCAGGCGGCGCCTGTTCATGCGCATATTCACGATCGTTCCGCTGGCGGTATTCTTCTGGCTCAGCCTGTTTGGCTGGCCGAAATTTCATTGGACCGCGCCAGTATGGCTTGCGATACTGCCAGCCATGGCGTGGATGCTGGGACAAGGGGATGTGTGGCAGAAAGCAACTGGCTGGCTGAAGGCGGGATGGAAGCCGACCATTGCAGTCTGCATGTTATTTTATGCGCTCGCCATGCACTATGTGGTGCTTGGCATCCCCGGCGTTCCGTACGTGGGCTTTACCGAGCACTACTTCTGGCGTGAGGCAACTCATGAAGTCCAGCGGCTGGCGCGGAACGTGCAGCAGCAGACGGGACAGAAACCCATCGTCGTTGGCATGAGCAAATGGTCGGTCGCCGCCTCCTTGTCGTTTTATGACGATCAGGACCAGCCCATGGATATTCGCGGACGCAACATGTTCATGCAGAACGCAGCCATGTATGATTTCTGGTATCCATCGGAGCCGCCTACCAGCCGGCCCATCATCCTGGTAGGCATGAAACAGCATCAGCTGGAACATGACATCGACGGCAACGACAA
Organism: uncultured Nitrosospira sp.; assembly: GCA_964651465.1. GTDB lineage: Bacteria > Pseudomonadota > Gammaproteobacteria > Burkholderiales > Nitrosomonadaceae > Nitrosospira. The sequence continues at coordinate 1,854 of CAZYYR010000093.1, read as the reverse complement.
TATCACGCCGCTGCTGGTGCAGCCCGG
>CAZYYR010000093.1:0-1727 GCA_964651465.1 uncultured Nitrosospira sp. | reverse complement strand
GGCGGCAATTCTGGCACTGATGATCACGCACGAGGCCGCAGCAGCCGCGGAAAAAGTCGCTACTGCCGCGGAACAGACGGACATCGCTGTCACCATCTATAATGATAATCTCGCCCTGGTAAAGGACACGCGCCGCGTCGGACTGGGCGGCGGCTTCAATCGGCTGGCCTGGCGCGACGTCTCCGCCCAGATACGGCCCGAGACTGCGCAGTTGCGCAATCTCACCCATCCCGATGGCCTCCGCCTGCAGGAACAGAACTTCGATTTCGATCTGCTGACTCCGCAGAAGCTGCTGGAAAAATATCTTGGCAAGGAGATCTCGGTCATTCGCGTCAATCCCGCCACCGGAGTGGAAACCCGCGAGAAGGCCGTCGTGCTGGCCACGAACAGCGGTACGGTGCTCAGGTATGCGGACCGCATAGAGAGCGGCGACCCAGGCCACAGCCGTTTCGCATTTCCCGGTGTGCCCGAGAACCTGCGTGACAAGCCGACGCTAGTGATCTCCCTGGTCAATGCGGCCGCAGGCGAACAGAATCTCGAGCTTTCCTACCTGACTTCCGGATTGGCCTGGCGTGCGGACTACGTGGCTCAACTGAACGAGCATGATGACCGTATCGATCTCAGTGGCTGGGTAACCCTGACCAACCAGAGCGGAACAGCTTATCCGAATGCGAAGCTGCAACTGGTGGCCGGCGACGTGAATCGCGTGCTTCCTTCACAGCCGCTTGCCCGCCATGCCAAGGGCATGGCCCTGATGGCCGATGCGCAGGAGATGAAGGAGGAAGCGCTGTTCGAATATCACCTGTATACGCTGCAGCGTCCTACTACCTTGGCTGAAAATCAGACCAAGCAGGTGGCGCTCATGTCGGCATCGTCCATTCCGCTCAGAAAGGAGTTTCTGCTGGCAGGAGCGGAATATTATTTTACCGGCCGCTTCGGCGATATCAGCCAGAAGCTGAAGGTGGGTGTCCATGTCGAGTTCCAGAACAAAGGGGAGGGGCTAGGCATTCCCTTGCCCAGGGGAATCGTGCGTGTCTACAAAAAAGACTCGACGGGCAATGCCCAGTTCGTGGGCGAGGACAGAATCGATCATACTCCCCGGAATGAAACGGTACGGCTGAAGCTGGGAGACGCGTTCGATGTGACGGCGGAGAAAACGCAGACGGATTTCCAGCGGCTTCCGGAGGAGGGGCGGCATCATGCCGTTTTTGAGAGTGCGTACAAGATCCTGTTGAAAAACGCGCGGAAGGAAGCTGTGACTGTACTGGTGCGGGAGCCGATCCCCGGCGACTGGAAAATACTGGCGGAATCACAGCCGCACGCGAAGGCCGCCGCCGGGGTGGCGGAATGGAAAGTCATGGTTCCGGCCGATGGCAGCGCCACGCTGACGTATCGTGTCAGAACCAGGATGGGAAGCTAAGGAGCGCTGAACAGCGCTTCCTCAAAGGGTTTGAGGCAAAAAAACGGGGCCAGCGGAATTCCGCTGGCCCCGTTTTTCATCGCTGCTTCATTCCCGCCTCATGTCTTCAGCTCGATCAGGTGACCGAAACACTGATCTTCTTGGGCTGAACGGCCTCCCGCTTGGGAATGACGATTTCAAGCACGCCGTGATTCGATCGTGCCGTGATGGCATCAGGGTTGGCCGTGTCCGGCAGGCTGAAGCGCCGGTGAAACGTTCCATAGGTGCGTTCCACCCGTTTGTAGCCGTCCTTCTCGGTTTTTGCCTC
>CAZYYR010000092.1:0-8736 GCA_964651465.1 uncultured Nitrosospira sp. | reverse complement strand
GTTTCCGACAGCCTGATCTATTTCAATTACAGCCAGCCGGGAGTCACGCAGGAGAGCGATATCTGGAAAGTCGAGAAAAAAGACGGGGTATGGCAGAAACCGGTGAGCCTGGGTGCGAAAATCAATTCTCCGCAGCGTGACCATATGCACTGGACCGGGGTGTCAAAAGATGGCAAAAGCATGGTCGTCACCAGTACACGGATCGATCCGGATTCCCGGGGCGGGCACGACATGTGGATTTCACATCAGGATGCAAATGGTGAATGGCAGAAACCCATCAATCTCGGTGATGTCATCAATACCCCGGGTGAAGAAATGTGCTGGACTTTCACGCCTGATGGCAAGAAATTTACTGGCAGTTGGGGACCCCAGAACACGTTCGATACGGATATCCGCTGGATAAGCAAAGAAGATATTCCCTTGTTGAAAAAATTCGAGCCGATCGGGCCACCGCCTAATTTACTTGCCAGTTCGTCAGACTGATTCATTGGCGGACCTGCCTTACTGAATGGATTCTCCGGATCCAGGCCGTTACGAGAGGTCAGCTCCGAAGGCGGCGCTGGCGTTTCGCGGGAAGGGGACAAAACCATGGCAGTCCACAATGACAGTTTGATCTCCAGGAATCTGGCCTGTTACAGGCCCTATTTCTCATCGAACCTGCCACGGTCAATGATGATGACGAGGCGATTCAACCTCATTTCATAAGGAGAATCTCATGAGCAAGCGTGCGACCGTTGTCGTCGATCTTCAGAATGAATACCTTCCCACCGGGAAGCTGCCGCTTTCCGGAATCGAACAGGCGCTGGCAAACGCTGGCCGCGTCATTGCCGCTACCCGCTCTAACGGCGAGCCCGTCATCCATATCCGACACGAGTTTACCGATCCGGATACCCCCTTCTTCATTCCAGGGACTGACGGGTCCGGATCCATTCTTCCGTTGCTCCCAAGGAGGGCGAGCCGGTCATCGTGAAGAATTATCCCAATTCGTTTCTCAAATCCGGTTTGAAGCAGGTACTCGACGAAAAAGGCATCGAGGAACTGGTCATCGTTGGCGCGATGAGCCATATGTGCATCGACGCAACCACTCGCGCCGCTTCGGACTTCGGTTACAGGACTTCAGTCGTTCACGATGCATGCGCTACGCGGGATCTGGAGTTCCGTGGGCAGACGGTGCCGGCAGCGCAAGTTCATGCCGCCCTCATGTCTGCCCTGGCGTTCGCCTACGCCACGATCATAACGACGGACGAGTATCTCGCCAGGTAAGCCTTTTCACGGCAAGGGCGCCTGTCTTCAAGGAAATACCGGCTTGTGCGCACCATACAAGATCGCGAAGGAGCGATGATGCGCTGTGGCCTCATCCCCTGGTGAACCAGGGATATAAAGAAACTGCTGGTATTGAGCGATGCCCGGGGGTGGAGACAATCACGGAGAAGCCTGCCTTCAGGCAAGCCTTCGGTTCGCGCCGCTGCCCACTCCTGGTTCCAGGTTCCTGAAGCGAAAAACGAAGGCCCGGCGCAAGCAGCGATATTTTGCAATTGAATCGTTCCGGATTTCGCATTTCTGCAACAATTCCTTCCCTTTTCTGCATTTACCCTTCACCCTTTTTGGTCCACCCTATGCCTCTGGTTTAGAATAACGGTCTTGCACAGGCAGGCAGAGCTTGAGCAATCCGATTGAAATCCATTCGGCCTCTTACTGGAGAAATACTGTGCTGTTCGAGCGCGTCAAGTCCGTGGATCACATCCTGGAATCGGCCGAAAAACGGGGTCTCAAGCGCCAGCTGGGCGCGTTCGACCTGACCATGCTTGGCATCGGCGCCATCATCGGTACGGGTATCTTCGTGCTGACATCCGTTGCCGCCGACAAGGCGGGGCCAGGAATGATGTTTTCATTCGTCATCGCGGGATTCGTCTGCGCACTGGCGGCCCTCGTCTACTCCGAAATTGCCGCCATCGTCCCGGCGGCGGGCTCGGCCTATACCTATTCCTACGTGGTATTCGGGGAACTTGCGGCGTGGATGGTAGGATGGGCGCTCATCCTGGAATATGCAGTCGCCGCATCCGCAGTGGCAGTCGGCTGGTCCGGCTATATCAACGGCTTTCTGCACGAGATCGGCCATGGGCTTCCCCTGGCCCTGACCGCAGGCCCGGCTGACACCATCCACCTTCCTGATGGCACGGCCTCTGCCGGGGGTTTCAACCTCCTGGCATTCCTGGTCGCCTTGTTCGTCACAGTCCTGCTGATCATCGGCACGGCCAAGAGCGCAAGGTTCACCGCCCTGCTGGTGGTTATCAAGATCATTGCCCTGGGTACTTTCATCGCGCTCGCCCTGCCGATGGTGAATGCGGTCAACTTTGAGCCCTTGCTGCCCAATGGCTGGGGCACTCCCTTGTCCGGCGTCGGCGTCCTCGGGGCGGCAGCCTCCATTTTCTTTGCCTATGTCGGCTTCGACGCGGTCTCCACCGCGGCGGAGGAAACGACCAACCCCAACCGTAACGTGCCGATCGGGCTGATCGGTTCACTGGTCATCTGCACGACAATCTATCTGGTCGTCGCCTATACCGCCGTAGGTGCGGTTGGCGCCCAGCCGGGAAGCGAATTGTCCCTGTCCAAGGAACCGCTGGCTTTCGTATTGCGCGAAATCGGCTACCCCGCGATCGGCAACTGGGTCGCCTCCGCCGCCATCCTTGCCCTGCCCTCGGTGGTCCTCATGATGCTCTACGGCCAGACGCGCGTCCTGTTCACCATGGCGCACGACGGACTGATGCCAAGCGTGTTTTCCCATGTGCATGAGCGGTTTCATACCCCCCACGTGGTCACGCTGGTCACCGGCACGGCAGTCGCGCTTTTTGCGGCAATGTTCCCGGTCGGGATGCTGGCCGATATCTCCAATTCGGGCACGCTCTTTGCGTTCTTCATGGTCGCGCTGGGTGTGATGGTATTGCGGCGCCGCGAGCCCGACCGGCCCCGCCCCTTCCGGGCACCGATGCTATGGCTGGTGGGTCCCCTGGCGATGGCCGGCTGCGCCCTCCTGTTCCTGAGCCTGGGCTGGGAGACGATCCGTCTGTTCCTTTTCTGGGTGGTCACCGGCCTGATCATCTATTTCAGTTATGCACGGAAACACAGCCATCTCGGGAAACAGCAGGATGAACTGACACGGCAGAGACGTCTCATACCGGGAAATTCAGGCAAGAGATGACCCGATCGCACGATACGCCCTATAGCCGACGATGGGCAGGCAGCCGAAGGCTTGAGGGAGGCACGGTGACCCGGTAATGTTGCGCCCGTGTCAACCGTGCAGGGGAGAAGGGAATTAGATGATAAAGTAGCAGTTGCAGTCGGATGTCGTCTCGAAATCGAAACGCAGTTCGGATTGTGCCTGGCCGGTATGCACGGTCATCGTGACCGATGGGGCTGCAGCCGGACCGGGGTCGACTAATTCGGATTCGATGCGGAAAAGCAGGCGATCGATCTGTTCATTACGACGCGGATCGGTTGTCAGGCCGGATAAATCGACAAGCTGGGTTGTTTTCATTATTCCCTCTCTTGTGAATGAAAATTCTGTTGCTTGCACGATACCCGGGCGCCCTTGGAAAATCATAAGAAAAAGGTTAAATATTGGTTAATTCTTTAGGTTCAGGCTGAAAGCCATCTGCGCGGATAAAACCATGAGCAAATCACCTGCATGCTGGGAATTTCCTCCTTTCCGGCTGGACAAGGCCAACGCCATTCTCTGGAAGGATGGCGAAATGGTGGCGTTGCGGCCCAAGAATTTCGCTGCTCTGTGCTACCTGGTCGAGCGGAGCGGGGAGCTGGTAACGAAGGACGAACTGCTGGATGTGGTCTGGGAGAACCGCTGCGTCGGCGAGGGCGTACTGAAGGTCTGCATCAATGAGCTGCGCCAGGCCCTGGGCGACACAGCGCGTGCCTCCAGTTATCTCCTTACCGTCGCCCGCCGCGGATACCGGTTCGTCGCCCCTGTCACCGAGACCATAGCGCCCGTAAAGCCGAAGACGCAGGGAAAAGGAATCCCGGCACATCGCGACGATCGGCATTCGGAGCGTTCGGCCTGCTGGGTCGGTCGCTCGGCGGAACAGGCAAAACTGATGGAGGGCTGGCAACGGTCGCTGGAAGGCCGGCGCCAGATCATCTTCCTGACGGGTGAAGCCGGGATCGGAAAGACGATCCTGGTCGAAATGTTTCTTGCGGAGATCGCGGAGCATGCCCCCATGGTGTTGCGCATGCGCTGCGTGGAGCACTTCGGCCGGGGCGAGGCGCTGCTCCCGCTGATCGAGGCCATCGAAAGTCACTGCCGCGCTGCCCAAGGCGCCGCACTGGTAGAGCTGCTGCGCCGATATGCCCCGGTCTGGCTTGCCCAGCTGCCCTCGGTACTTCCGCCGGATGAAAGGGTATCGCTCCAGCGCGAAATCTTCGGCGCCAGTCCTGAACGCATGGTGCGCGAGGGATGCGAATTCCTGGAACGACTGAGCACCCAGGCACCGCTGATCCTGGTGCTGGAGGATCTGCACTGGAGCGATCCCGGCACGCTGGACTTCATCGCCCTGCTGGCGCGCAGGGATGAACCCACCTCCTTGCTGGTCATTGCGAGCTATCGGCCGGTGGATGCACAGTTGCAGGCCCATCCCGTCATGCAGGCGCATCGCGAACTGAGCGTGCGCGAAATCAGTACGGAAATTGTCCTGGAGCCGTTCTCCCAGGATGAAATCAGCCGCTACCTGGCCCGGCGCTTTCCAGACCTGGAGATTCCGCCGGCGGTGAGCCAGGCGCTGTTTGCGCGCACCGGCGGCCATCCGCTGTTCGTCTCCAACCTGGTCGAATACCTCGTCAGCCAGCATCAGTGGTCGCCTCTCTTCGCCGAACCCGTCGTGGGGGAGGCGCTGCCGGAAACCATCCGCCTCGTCATCGAACGGGAGATCGAGCGGCTGAACCCGCACGAGCGGCGCCTGCTTGGTGCCGCCAGTGTGGTCGGCGCCCGTTTCTCCACGATATTGCTTGCCTCCGTGCTGGACATGCAGGCCGCCGAGGTGGAGCACTACTGCGAAGACCTGGTGCGGCGAGGCCAGATACTGGTGCCGGACGGTATGGAGCAGGTGCAAGGCGAGGTCGTTGCGCAGTATGCATTCCGGCACGCCCTGTACGTCGATGCGCTCTATCGGCAACTCGCGGCGACGCAGCGGATCAAGCTGCATCTTCGTATCGGCGAAAGCCTTGAGCGCATCCGGGGCGAAGACGATCTGGCGCACGCGGCCGAGCTTGCCCTGCATTTCGAGCAGGGCTGGGACTGGCAGCGGGCGGTGCGTTACCTGGCCCGTGCCGCGGCCAATGCTTCACATCGGTTTGCAAACCGGCAGGCCAACGACTATCTCGTGCGCGCGCTGACCCTGGTAGGGCAGCTGCCCGCGGACGTCGGGACGCGGATCCGCCTGGATCTCCTCAAGCAATCCTCGGCGGCGCGGCGCTCGATGGGTGACATGATCGGAGCAAAAGCCGACCTGGAGGACATGCTTGCCACCGCCCTGGCCTCGGGCAGCGCACGCGCGGAAGTGCTGGCACTTCTCGAACTGAGCCGCATCCAGGTATGGCTAGACCGGGGAAAATGCCTGCAACTGGCGGAACAGGCCCTGAGCCGCAGCCGCGACCTCGACGATCCAGTTCTCCAGTCGGTGGCCAAGGGCATGTGGGGTGGCCTGAACCTGTCATTCGACCGGTGGCGGGATGAGTGCGCCAGCGCCTGCCAGGAGGCAATGGGCGTAGCCCGGGCCACCCGCAATCCCCTCGTATTGCACAGCCGGATGACGCAGCACATCTATGTCGAAATGCTGTCCTCGCGGTACAGGAGCGCGTGCGCAACAGCGGAAGAGGCGCTGGCGCTGTCCCGCTCGCTGGGAGACGGCTACACCTTCATGGTTGGACACTACTACCATGGACTCGCCTTGCTGCACCTGGGCGAATGGGGAAAGATGCGGCAGGTTGCGGAAGAAAGCGGGCGGGCGTTCGAACGCAACTGCAACGATGCAAATCTGCCCCTGCGGCTGCACCAGCAGATCATGATCGCCTGGCTGCACGTGGAGGCCGGCGATTTCGAAGGCGCGCATGCATATTGCGAAGAAGCGCTCTCGCACTGCTCCGGCACCTGGGCCACGTTCATACGCGTGCATTTTTCTGCCATCCACGGCCGGGCGCTGCTCGGACTCGGGGATTACCGCAGCGCTCTCCGGAGCTTCGACGTCTTCTTCAACGGGGAGAAGGACGAAACCCTGCCGATCGCCCGCAACTATGCCTTTCCTGCCTGCCAGGGCGCCTGCGAAACCTGGCTGGCGCTGGGCGAACTGAAAAAGGCGCGCGACCATGCGCAGCGTCTGTACGATCTTTCCACCGGCGCGCCGGAGCGCACCTACCTCGGGCTCAGCCATCGCCTGCTTGCGGAAATCGCCATGAAAGAAAACGCGCTGGATGAAGCCGAGGTACACCTCTCCCGCGCGCTCGACGCGGTGAAAAACGCGGAGACACCTCTCGCTACCTGGCGCATCTGTGCGACTGCCGAGAAATTCCACTATCTGCGCAAGGCGGCGAAAATATCCCGTGAATATCACCTGCGAACGCAACAAGTGCTCGAGACGCTGTTTGGCTCTCTCCCGGAGTCCGATCCGCTGCGCCACCACCTGTCCACACTGGATGAAATAATGCCCTTTTCGGCAAGAACCGGGAAAACACCAGGCGCCGCTTCCAATGCTGACGGTTCCCATGTCCGCCTGGTCAGCCAGCGCTGATCCTCCGCACTTCCTCGCTCTGCTCCTCCTTCGTGAGAAGCAATCATTTTTCATGATCTTCGCCAGTACGAAGCCTTGCCGTTCAACACAATGTCCCTCGATGGATCAAGGGCCGGACTCGCTTAGGCTTCATCCCCGCCGCAGGCCGATTCGCAACACCCTTCATCCAATGCTTTTGATAGTGGAATATCGATCTTCCCGGCGTTCCGAGGTGCGGCATGAGCAGGCCCATTGAGGATTACGGATTCATCGGCAACATGCTGAGCGGGGCGCTTGTGGCGCGGGACGGTTCGATGGACTGGCTTTGTCTCCCGAGATTCGACTCCGATGCCTGTTTCGCCGCGCTGCTGGGGACACAGGAACACGGATACTGGCGCATATCCCCTGCGAGCGAGGCAGTGCAATCCAGGCGGCGCTACCTGCCCCACGCGCCGATCCTTGAGACCACCTTCGAGACCGAGGACGGCATGGCAACCCTCGTGGATTTCATGCCGCTATCGGACGACCCCGAGATAGTCGATGTCATCCGCCTCGTGCGCGGCGTATCCGGACGGGTGGCGATGCGAATGGAGCTTGCGCTGCGCTTCGGCTACGGGAAGACCGTTCCCTGGGTGCGCGGCCGCGACTATGGAATACACGCGGTGGCCGGGCCGGATGCGGTCGAACTGGTGACCCGTGTTCCTCTTCGCGGCGAAAACATGCATACAGTCGCGGAGTTCGAGGTGAAAGAGGGCGAGGTTATCCCTTTTACGCTCGCCTACCATCCGTCGCATCGTGAGCCCCGTTTCGTCGCCGACGCACTGATGACACTTGATCAAACAGCCACCCGGTGGCAGGACTGGGTTCGCATTTGCCAGCTTTCCGACTTCGAGAATCCGGAATGGAAGGACGCCGTGAAGCGCTCGCTCATCACGCTCAAGGCGCTCTCCTACGAGCCGAGCGGCGCGATCGTCGCCGCGCCCACGACCTCCCTGCCGGAGGAGCTGGGCGGGGTCCGCAACTGGGATTATCGTTATTGCTGGATTCGCGACGCGACCCTTACCTTGTACGCATTCATGAATGCCGGTTATTTCGGCGAGGCCGGCGCGTTCAGGGAATGGCTGCTGCGCGCTGCTGCAGGCGCGCCTGATCAGATGCATATCATGTACGGCGTGGGCGGCGAGCGTCGCCTCACCGAAGTCGAGTTGCCCTGGCTGCCGGGCTACGAGAACAGCCGGCCGGTGCGCATAGGCAACGGCGCGCACGACCAGATTCAGCTCGATGTGTTCGGCGAGTTGATGGATGCGCTTCATACTGCCCACAAGTCGCAGCCCGGGCCGACCCAGGACGGCTGGCGGTTTCAGCAGACGATGCTTACCCGGCTGGAAGGGCTGTGGCGGGAGCCTGACGAAGGTATCTGGGAGGTGCGCGGCGGACGCAAGCATTTCGTCCACTCGAAGATGATGGCCTGGGTCGCATTCGATCGGGCCGTAAAGGCCGTGGAGCAATCCGGCCTTCCCGGCCCTGTCGAGAAATGGCGCGGAATCCGGGATGAGATCCATCGGGAGGTCCTTGCACGCGGCTATGACAACAGACGGAATACATTTGTCCAGCATTACGGTGGAAGTGCGCTCGACGCGTCGCTCCTGCTGATGGCGGAAGTAGGGTTCCTGCCGCCCGAGGATCCCCGCTTTCGCGGTACGGTCGAGGCTATCGAGCGCGAACTCATGGAGGATGGGCTCGTGCTGCGCTACCGGCCCACGGAAACCGAAGATGGGCTCCCCGGGGAGGAAGGCACGTTCCTCGTATGCAGCTTCTGGCTCGCCGATGCCTATACGATGATCGGACGCGGTCAGGATGCGGAAGCCCTGTTCGAGCATCTTTTATCCTTGCGCAACGATCTCGGGCTTCTTGCCGAGGAATACCATCCCCGCCTCAAGCGCCAGCTGGGAAACTTCCCGCAGGC
>CAZYYR010000091.1:0-8878 GCA_964651465.1 uncultured Nitrosospira sp. | reverse complement strand
CTTCGGCGGTTGCGAAGAAAGCGAGCGTGGAGAAAAAGACCGGGATCGGCGGAGGTCAGAAATCAGCCGAGGCGGCGTCGGCTCGTGCGAACCAGGGTCCGAAGGAAAAAGAACCGGTGAAGCAGGACTATTCCAAGAAAGGAAAAAAAGGGGATAAGCCGGCTGATACTGCCAAGGCCAAGTCGGCGAAAATCAAGGTCCTGCGCGACAGCTACTCGATTCCCGAGGACGAGCACAAGGAGATTGACACTCTCAAGAAGCGTTGCGACGGACATGGGCGCCAGGTGAAAAAAAGCTATCTGCTGCGTGCCGGGCTCCGGGTACTGGCGAAGATGGATGACAATGAGCTTCTTGCCGCTGTCGAACGCGTCGGATAACCTCCCTCAATTTTCCATTCCATGCAAAAAGGATATCGGGCTGCTGCTCAGCCGCTGCTCGGCACCCATTTTTCATTCCGTTTTGGGAAAAGGCAGGGCCCAACTCCTTCCAATGCAGCAACTTTCTTGCTTGCCTGACACCGAGCGGAGATAATAAGCATTTCTCTATGCTCGCCTGTACTGCGGATAAGCAGATCCGGGACAGGGTGGCGCACGGTAAAAGCATCATGCTGCTGATGATCGACAATTACGATTCCTTCACCTATAACCTGGTGCAATATTTCGGTGAACTGGGGGAGGAGGTGGCGGTATTCCGGAATGATGAGATCACGCCGCAGGAAGTCGAACGGCTGAAACCGGAGTGCATCGTCATCTCACCCGGCCCTTGCACGCCGAACGAGGCGGGTATCTCCATATCCTTGATCGAGCGCTGCAACCACCGGCTTCCCATGCTGGGCGTATGCCTTGGGCACCAGAGCATAGGGCAGGCTTTCGGCGGAAGGATCGTTCATGCCAAAGAAATCATGCATGGCAAGACTTCGCTCATCTTTCACAAGAATACAGGGGTGTTTCGCAGCCTGCCCAATCCTTTCACTGCTACCCGCTACCACTCGCTGGTCATCGACCGGGAAACCCTTCCACAGTGCCTCGATATCACTGCCTGGAGCGAAGACGGCGAAATCATGGGCATACGCCACAACGCCTTGCCCATCGAAGGGGTGCAGTTTCACCCGGAGTCCATTCTGACCGAACACGGGCATAAGCTGCTGGAGAATTTCCTGAATCAGTGATTTGCCCCATCCGACCGGTGTTCCACGCAGCGAGAGACATCTCGCGAAAAATAATTTTGTCATGAATCCGCAGGAAGCGCTGACCCGCATCATCGAACATCGTGAAATCTTGCACGACGAAATGCTGTCGCTCATGCGACAGATCATGCGTGGGGAACTCTCGCCCGCATTGATCGCGGCCATCCTGACGGGCTTGCGCGTAAAAAAGGAAACCATCGGCGAAATCGCCGCGGCCGCGCAGGTAATGCGTGAATTCGCCACCCGCGTGGAGGTTGTCCCGGATGACCTGCACCTCGTGGATACCTGCGGCACGGGGGGGGATGCGGCTCATACCTTCAATATATCCACCACCGCGGCTTTTGTGGCCGCCGGTGCCGGCGTACGGGTTGCCAAGCACGGTGGCCGCTCGGTTTCCAGCAGGTCGGGGAGCGCGGATGTGCTCGAGGCGCTCGGTGTCAACCTTGAACAGACGCCCGGCCAGATAGCCGAGGGGCTGGGAGAAATCGGCCTCGGTTTCATGTTTGCGCCCAATTTTCACACTGCCATGAAACATGCCGCCCCGGTGCGCCGGGATCTGGGCGTGCGCACCCTCTTCAATATTCTCGGCCCGCTCACCAATCCCGCGGGCGCCAAAAATCAATTACTGGGCGTGTTTCATCCGGATCTGGTCGGCATCCTCGTGCGTGTCCTCCAGCGCCTGGGCAGCCGTCACGTGATGGTGGTCCATGGCAGGAATGAGCAGGGTGGACTGGATGAGATCACCATCGCGGGGGAGACCTGCATAGGCGAGCTTGAGAATGGGGAAGTCAGGGAATACATCATCAGGCCGGAAAACTTCGGCATGAAGACGGCTCCCATCGAGTCGATAAAGGCGCAGGACAGTGCTGAATCAAGGGAGATACTGATTTCCGTCCTGGAGAACAAGCCAGGTCCGGCGCTCGATGTCGTATTGCTCAATGCGGGTGCCGCAATCTACGTCGCGGGCATTGCCGACTCGCTGGAAGCGGGAGTGCACAAGGCTCGTGCAGCAGTCGAAAGCGGGGCGGCACGATTGAAGCTGTGGGAACTCGTTGAATTCTCCAATCGGAAGGGGAAGGAAGAAAAAGGAAGAAGGAAGGGAAAAGAAGTGCCGGTGAACGATGGCTGACATTCTGCAAAAAATCCTGGCTGTAAAGCTGGAGGAAGTCGCGTACGCGCGGGCCGTGACAGCGCTTTCCACGCTGCGCCGTCAAGCGGAGGCGGCGCCGGCGCCGAGGGATTTTACCGGGGCGCTGCGCGCAAGAATTGCCGCCGGATCGCCCGCCGTCATTGCCGAAATCAAGAAAGCGAGCCCCAGCAGGGGCATTTTGCGCGAGCATTTCGATGCGGCTGCCATAGCCGCGAGCTATGCCGATCATGGTGCCGCCTGCCTCTCGATTCTGACAGACAGCCAGTTTTTTCACGGCAGTAGCGCATATCTGAAACAGGCCAGGGCTGCCTGCGACCTGCCGGTGCTGCGCAAGGATTTCATCCTGGACGAATACCAGGTGGTAGAGGCACGTGAAATGGGAGCGGACTGCATCCTGCTGATCGTTGCGGCTTTTCGTGAACCGTCCGTGGGGTCTGGAGCGGATGAAAGCGTGCAGCGCCAGGCAGGCAAGAGAGAGGAGGAAGCGATTGCGCGGATGCGTACACTCGAGTCGCTGGCCCATACCCTTGGCATGGCGGTCCTGATCGAAGTTCACGATGATGCGGAACTGGAGCTCGCCCTGCAATTGACTTCACCCCTGATCGGGATCAATAATCGCAACCTGCGCACCTTCGAGACGCGTCTCGAAACCACGCTGAATCTGGCCGGCCGCATCCCGCCACAACGGCTTCTCATCACCGAAAGCGGAATACTGACCCCGGCCGATGTGGCCAAAATGCGCGATCGCCAGATCAACGCCTTCCTGGTAGGCGAAGCATTCATGCGCGCGCCCGACCCTGGAATGGAACTTGCCCGCCTGTTCAGGTAAGGTTTTCGTAAGGCTTTTCGCAATGGCAGAGCCTGGGCCAGAGCGGTTTATCCGGCTTCGCGAGGACACCGGGCATTCCTGGGAAAGTTTTGTTGCAAAAAAGCAACACATCGTTCTTCGATATCCGCAAACTCTCTTTATTTCCTTGCTAGGCGTTGCGGCGTTAGGCACAATCTCTCAACCCTCTCATTGTGAGAGGTCCAGGCAGCGGGTATACACTCCACCGAAATAGGGTCGGTGCGAGGCCCCCACCGTTTCAACTTTAAAGGAGATTTTCCACATGAAAAAGAAACTGATTGCATTGGCGGCTGCTGGTGCACTCGCGGCCCCGGTGGTTGCATCCGCTCAGGGGACAAACGTTACGATTTTCGGTCGGGCACAAGCTGAATACAGCCTCGTGGATTTTGCCGCTCAGCCCAGCCAGGGCGCGCTGCAGGACAATTCCCGGTCTTCGCGCTTTGGGCTGCACATCACCGAGGATCTGGGTAACGGCCTCAAAGCCAACGCCCGCCTGGAATTCGGCCTGAATACCGGCTCCGGTTCCGCCACTACACCGCGCGAGCAATGGCTCGGCCTGTCCAGCAACCACTGGGGCGACATCAAATTCGGTCGCGTGCAATCTCCCTTCAAGGATTTTGCCGGTGGCATGACGATTGATCCCTTTGCCTACACCACCCTGCAGGCGAACGGTGCGGGCGGTACCATGTCCGGCGGCGCGAATGGCCTGGGTTCGGGCGCCAACACCTTCGTCAACAGCGCCATCCGTTACGATTCCGCGACCATCGAAGGCTTCTCCTTTGCCGCCCTCCTGATGCCGGGCGATGCCAACAGCCTCGATCCGCTGAATTCCGGGGGAATTGCCTCCAGCTTCCTGCCCGGCGGCCTCGGCAGCAATGGCAATACCGGCGGCCGGAACGGCGAGTTCGATGGCCAGGCTGCGGCCAAGTACCACGCCGATTTCATGGGCATGGGATTCGATATCTTTGGCGGTTATTCGCGTGACAATGCCAACAACCTGCAGAAGAGCATCGGTCTCAGGACAGAAGAGGTATGGCGTGTGGGCGCAACGTGGGCCTGGGAAAACTTCAAGCTCAGCGGCCAATATGAAGACATCAACAACGCCATCGGCTCGGCTACCTGTTCGACCGCTGCTGCACTCGTGGCGAATCCGCTCGACGCTGGTGCTTCTAGCGGCCAGTGCAACTCCGCAATGAACTGGGGCGGCGACGGGAACATCTGGCACGCTGGTGCCCAGTACCGCTGGGGTAACACCACACTGGTCGCCCAGGGCGGTATGACCAAGGCGCATGCGGGTGGTGTCAATAACGCAGCGGCGCGCAAGGCAGACAGCTTCACCGTCGGTGCGATTCACAACCTGAGCAAGCGTACCAGCCTGTTCGGCGGCTACCAGCACGTCTACATAACCAACCCGAACGGTGCGGCTGCAAATGATCTCGGAACCGCCACGGTCAGCTACGCTGCTCCCAGCTATGCACCTTCCGGCGCCAACCGCAGCACCTTCACCATTGGTGTGCGTCACAACTTCTAATCGGGATAAAACCTGAGAATGGGGCGCGCAGGCGCCCCATTTTTTTCGTATCACACCACGAATTTTCATGTTCCTCAAGGGACGTTTTCTTGACTCATCGATGGGCATTTTTCGTGAAAAATCGATGCGGCAATGGTGGCGGCGGACGGGGATGATATCCAGAAGTTCCTTACCCTTGAAGAGGTTGTGTGTTTAGTTTGTGAAATAGACGTGATAATATGTTGACGTAACCTGAGCGGCAAAAAAAAAATAGAAAAGAGAAATGAATGGGAATTCCGAACCCCACCGGGGAGGGGTGACGGATAGGATGAATGGGCACAGTCCTGGTGGGTAACCAGGACATCCGATCCGGAAAAAGACATTCCGGTCTACAGAGGCTGCAAGGGTGGCATCCGCAGAATTGAAATATCGGCGGCATCCCCGGCCTGAAAAGAACAGAACATGTCAGGCGGGATTATCGCCTGCGGATATCAACAGTTATTGAAGTTTTTTGGAGGATTCGATCATGGGGGTTCCTTTCCGTCAGCAGATCGCTGTAGGCACCTATCTGCTCAAGCAAAAGCTGAAAGGCGTAAAAAAATATCCTATGGTTCTGATGCTGGAACCCCTGTTTCGTTGCAATCTTGCCTGTGCAGGATGTGGCAAGATCGATTATCCGGATCATATTCTCGATCAACGCCTGTCATTCGAGCAATGCATGGAAGCGGTCGACGAATGCGGTGCGCCAATGGTGTCCATTCCCGGCGGTGAACCGCTGATCCACAAGGACATGCCGCGTATCGTCGAGGGCATCATTGCGCGCAAGAAGTATGTCTACCTGTGTACCAACGCCCTCCTGCTCAAGAAAAAGATCGATGACTACGCACCGTCTCCCTATTTGACTTTTTCCATCCATCTGGATGGCCTCAAGGAACGGCATGATGCTTCTGTATGCCAGGATGGAGTGTTCGACCGCGCCGTCGAAGCGATCAAGCTCGCGGTGGGCAAAGGATTCAGGGTCACCGTAAATTGCACCCTGTTCCAGGGTGAGACCTCCGAAGACGTGGCAGAGTTTCTGGACTATGCAATGGAACTGGGTATCGAGGGTGCGACCATCGCCCCGGGATTCAGCTATGAACGGGCGCCACGCCAGGACATCTTCATCAAGGGAAAAGACACCAAGAACCTGTTTCGAGACATTTTCAAGATCGGCAAGACCCGCAAGTGGAAGCTGAACCACTCCACGCTTTATCTTGATTTTCTCGCCGGCAACCAGAACTATCAGTGCACTCCGTGGGGCAATCCGACGCGTAACGTCTTTGGCTGGCAGAAGCCCTGCTATCTGCTTACCGACGAAGGATACGCGGCGACTTTCAAGGAGTTGCTGGAGGATACCCCCTGGGATAAATACGGTAACAGCAGCAATCCGAAATGTGCACAGTGCATGGCCCATTGCGGCTATGAAGCAACCGCTGTGGAAGACATGCTGCAGCATCCCGTAAAGGCCATGATCACCTCCATCAGGGGTCCGAGAACAACGGGACCCATGGTGGCCGAGCCTGCGCCCAAGTGGGCGGCTGAAGAACCGCGGCTACCGGAAACGCTTGCCGGGATTCCTGTCAAGATAGAACGATAACTGCGCGTATGTACATTGCATTCACGGTCTGTTGAAGGAAACCGCTGGTGCGGGCCTTGATGATGGTGCGCGCTCACTACGAAAGGCTGTCATCATGAAAGTCCTGCGCGCACTGAAGTCCCTATCCCTTTACCTGGCAGCGCTGATTCTGACCGTTTCCGCCTTGTTCGCATCCTGGGCCGAGGCACAGGAACCTGCCTCTCCGGAACAGATTGTGAATGGGCTGCAGGAAGCGCTCATCAAGTCCATGCGCGAAGGCCCCACCCTTGGCTACAAGGGTCGATTCGATCTCCTGGCGCCCGTTATCGACCGTACTCACGATCTCGATTTCATCGCACGCACGACGCTGGGAGCCAATTGGTCCAAGCTCGGCGCAGAGCAGCAGCGGACCTTCAAGGATGTCTTCCGTGAGCTCAGCATTGCAACGTATGCCGGATGGTTCAAGGAGCACAGCGGCGAGCATTTCGAGTTCCTGGACAAACAGACCCTGCCGCGGGATCAGGTCATGGTGCGCAGCCGGTTTCTCCAATCCGGTGCCGAACCCGTGCGTTTCGACTATATCCTGAAAAAAAATAAAGATGGCTGGCGCATTGTCAACATACTTGCCGATGGGGTCAGCGATCTTGCTCTGAAGCGTGTCGAGTACCGGGCCATCCTCCAGCGCGACGGATTTTCGAACCTCATCGACATGCTCAGGAAAAAGATCGTTCAGGCTGAGCAGGAATAAGGCGAAGCTCCAGAAAATTGTTCCGGATGCCTTGTTCAGAGACTGAACCGACAAATCCCGGACTTATCCAGAGATCGTCCAGGCCGCAGGATTGATCGTCCCGCAAATTCCCCCGAAGCATGAGCAAACCCGACAACGCCTCCCACAGCCGCATCTACGATCTCTTCGCCGGCTGGTCCAGCTTTTGCTACCGCCACGGTGCCGCAGTTCTGATCGCATCCCTGCTGACTGCAATAGCCTGCGGTTTTTATGTTTCGCAGAATCTGGGCATGAATACCGATACTACGGACATGCTTTCCAAGGACCTGCCGTTTCGGGTCAACATGAAGCATTATACGGAAGCCTTTCCGCAGGATGTGGATACCTTGCTGGTGGTGCTGGACGCGCCCACGCCCGAACAGGCCCATTCGGCTGCCAGGCGTCTCGCCGAAAGGTTAAACACAGACACGACTTATTTCCATGATGTCTACGCGCCCGGCGCGGATGATTTCTTTACCCGCAACGGACTGCTCTACGAAAGCGCTTCGGAACTCGAGAAGACCACGGATCGCGTTGCAGCCGCGCAGCCCCTGATGGCTTATATCGCCGGAGATCCAAGCCTGCGCGCTTTTGCGGAGGTGCTTGCAGGGGCGGTCGACGAATTGCGCAAGGGGCGCAGCATGGAACTTCAGCCCGTGCTGAGCGGGACAAGCGCGACACTGGACGCTCGACTCAGCGGCGCGCCCCGCGCGTTGTCATGGCAGGCCCTGTTCAGCGGTGAGCCGCAAAAGCATCGATATCGGGAACTGATCATTCTCAAGCCCAGACTGGATTACACACAGCTCCAGCCGGCCGAACAAACCATCGTTGCCCTGCATGCAGCAGCAAAGGAAGTGGGCATAACCGAAGACAGTCAGGTCAAGCTGCGGATCACGGGCGAGGTTGCGCTGGCGGAGGAGGAGCTCAGCAGTTCCCTGAGCGGTATGGAATTTGCAGGGATTATTACGTTCTTCATGGTGTGGGGCGTGCTGTATTTTGCCATGCGTACCGGGGCATTGATACTCAATGTACTGATCTGTCTCGGCATGGGGTTGCTGCTCACAGCTGCTTTTGCCACGGTGGCCGTCGGCCACCTGAATCTGATTTCCATCGCCTTTGCGGTACTTTACATCGGCTTGGGGGCGGACTTTGCCATCCATTTCCTTCTGCGATATCGCGAAGTCCTGGAAGGGGGCGCTGCGCCGGCGGAGGCCTTGCATATATCAGGCGGCGACGCCGGAGCCGCACTGACCGCATGCACCATCACCAATGCCATCGGTTTCTACGCATTTATACCAACAGACTATAGTGGAGTCGCGGAGCTTGGCATCATTTCCGGTACTGGTATGATCATCAGCTTGCTGGTCACCCTTACCCTGGGTCCGGCGTTGCTGCGCTACTTTCCGGGCCATCGGCCGGCTCAAGCGATCAGGAAGGGCTCCGTCGGAAAAGTACTCGAGTTATCGCTGAAATGGCACCGGGTGACCTACGCCATTACTTTTCTGGCAGCGATTGGCGCACTTGCGATCCTGCCCCAGGTCAGGTTCGACTACAATCTTCTGAACCTGAAGGATCAGCGCGGCGACGCGATACAGGCCTTTCGCGAATTGCTTACGGAACCCGAGCACACCCCCTGGAATTCCATTTCCCTGGTACCCGATCGTAAGGAAGCAGAACGTCTCGCCCGGCAGCTCGCCGACCTTCCCGAAGTGGACAGGGTCATCACGCTGCTTGATTTCGTGCCCGCAGACCAGGAGGAGAAACTTCAGCTCATCGAGGACATGGCGCTTACGATGGGACCGAT
>CAZYYR010000090.1:0-9149 GCA_964651465.1 uncultured Nitrosospira sp. | reverse complement strand
GTACTGCCCCGCCGTAGATGATGTTGGGGGACTGTTCCATGCCCTCGTAGCGCAGGGCGTAGAAAAGCAGGTGGTCATGCTTCTCGACCACCTTCCTGACCGCGGTGCGACAAGTGGACGACCAGCACCCGAACAGTGCCTGGACCTGCTCCCGGCTGATCAGGCGCTCGGCCTCTTCGGCGCAACGGGCCGCGTTCGACTTGCAGTCCGCCACGATGGCTTCGATCTTGTGGCCGTGGATGCCGCCTGTCGCATTGGCCTCCTCGATCGCAAGCTGGATCGCCTCCAGCAGCGGTTTCTCGTTCACCGCCAGGGGGCCGGTCATCGAGTGCAGCACGCCCACCCGGATGCTCACCTTGGAACTCGCCAGATGCTGCCATACCATGCCCGCGCCGGCGAGCAGTATCCCCAGCAGAATAGGGACGCGCAGCATGCGCCTGGTGTTTCCCCCGGATTTCCCGGGACGGGAACTGGAATCGTCGGGAGGCAGCCTCATTTCCTAATCATAGACACAATGACCCCGTTATGGAACCGGAGACGGAAAAACCGGGCGCTGTCCTTGCACTACTCTTTTCCCATCGCGAGGATCAAGCAGGAGGAACAGGGAAGGAAGGAAGGAAAAAAAACGGGAAAGAAAAGGAAGACAGGCACGCTGCCGCCTCAGTGCAACCGCTCCGCCAAGTCAAAAATCGGCCAGCACCTTCACATGCGCAGCCACGCTCCGCCCCAGCGCTGGAAGATCGTAACCGCCTTCCAGCACCGATACGATGCGACTGTCCGCCCAGGCGGCCGCCACTTCCCCGACTCGCTCCGTGACCCACGCGTAATCTTCTTCCAGCAGGTTCAGCGATGCGAGTTCATCATCCTGATGGGCATCGAAGCCTGCTGAAACGAACAGCATCTGCGGCCGGAACCGCTCCAGCGCCGGCAGCCACCCCCTGCTCACCGCCTCCCGAAATGCTTCACCATTGCTCCCCGCCCTGAGCGGAATATTGACCATGCGCTCCGAGCGTCCCCTCATGCCGCTGCCGGGATAGAATGGATGCTGAAAGGTGGAAACCATCATGACGCGCGCATCGTTCTCGAAAATGTCCTCCGTGCCGTTGCCGTGATGCACATCGAAATCCACTATTGCAACCCGTTCCAACGCGTGCGCCGCGAGGGCATGGGCGACGCCTGCCGCCAGGCTGTTGAAGAGGCAGAAGCCCATTGCATGGCTGCACGTGGCATGGTGTCCGGGCGGGCGGACACTGCAGAATGCGCTCTTCACAACCTGCCCGATGACGAGATCGGTGGCGAGGACGACCGCGCCCGCCGCCCGGAAGGCCGCTCTCAGACTGTACCGGTTCATGGCCGTGTCCGGATCGAGATGGACCAGGCCCGAGGCGTGCGCGATGCGATCCGCTTCTTCCAGCCGGGCGATATGCGCCGCCGAATGCACTCGCTGCAGCTGCTGCCGCGTAGCCATGGGCGCGGAATGGCGCTTCAGCCTGTCCGCCAGCCCGCAGGCGATAAGCGCATCCTCGATCGCCTCGAGCCGCGCGGGCGATTCCGGATGACAGGCACCCATGTCGTGCAGCAGACAATCGGGATGAGAAATAAATGCAACGTCCACGGTTATCTGCTCTGTTGTCTTGTGGGATAATTCCGATAAAATCAAGGGGTCCAATGTCTCTTTTTCGACAGCTCTGGCTAACGGTATTACTGGTAACACTGGTCAGTTTTACAGGCAGCCTCATCGTCAGTCTGTTCACTACACAGAACTATCTCGAACAGCAGCTTCACCGCAAGAATATAGACAGCGCCAATTCGCTGGCCTATTCCATCTCCCAGTTGAACAAGGATCCGGTCACCATCGACCTGCAGGTGGCCGCACTGTTCGATAGCGGCCAGTATGAGCGTATCACCATCACGTCACCCGACGGAAGGGTCATGACCGAGCGGAGCCAGGGCGAGGTGGAGACCGGCGCGCCTGGATGGTTTACGAAGCTCTACCCCATCAGCGCCCCACCAGGTGTCGCCCAGATATCCGACACCTGGATGACTTTCGGCATGCTCAATGTAGTGAGCAACGCCCGGTTCGCCCAGGAGGTCCTCTGGCACCAGGCCAAATCGCTGCTCATCTGGTTTCTGGCTGCGGGACTCTTCTGCGGGCTCACCGGCATGCTGATACTTCGACGCGTCAACGAGCCCCTGGCCACCATGGTCGAACAGGCAGATGCCATCACGGAGCGGCGTTTTCTCACCATCGCGGAACCGCGCATACCGGAACTGCGCAGCATCGCCCGCGCCACCAACGACATGATACGCCGCCTCCATAACCGGTCCGTCGAAGAAGCAGCAAGGATAGAATCCACGCGCAAGCTGGTCAATTACGATCCAGTCACCGGACTGGCCAACCGGGAGCACTTCATGAACCGCTTCCTCGAAATCCTGGAAGGCAACAGCGCGGCAGCGCCGGAGCGCAACGCCGAAAAAACGGCCTCTGGCCAGGCTGAAGGCACGGTCGTGAAGGTGGGGGATAAGGACATCCAGCCTGAGGCTGAGAATGGCGCAGACGAGGCTGCCATCCCCCGTCCCCGGCAGGAAGAAGTAGCCGCACGTGATGGCGGCAGCCAGATGCCGGGCGTGGCCGTTCAGCATGACGCAGCGGCTGGCGCCCTGCCGAATACCGTGGCTACGGAACAGGAAGCAGCGGTAGCGCCGGCTGCCGCCGCCGAAGCCGGTCCCGTCGTGGCGGACAGGATGAAAAGTGGCATCCTGTTCCTGGTCCGTGTGAACGATCTGCGCGGCATCAACCAGGCTCTCGGCCGGACGGGCGCAAACGACCTCCTTCGCGAAATCAGTACCGTCGTAGGCAATGTGGCCGCAGCAGCCTGGCATGGCGAGCCTGCCGATCCCCTTGCAGCCCGCCTCAACGGATCGGATTTCGCCCTGGTCGTCCCCGGCGCGGACCAGGCAGGCCAGCCGGCCCAGCAGTTGACCGCGGAACTCTCCGCACTGTCGCGCCGGCACGAGGAAAACATTACCGACCTCTACCACATCGGCGCTGTCCGGTATCAGCATGCCGACATGCTGGGTGAGCTGCTCGCCAGTGCCGATGCCGCGCTGGCCACGGCCGAACGCAAGGGAGCCAATTCCTGGCATGCCGCCCCCGCCCTGGCGGATCATACTCCCGCCGCCCTCAATATCGGGGACTGGCGCCATATTTTCAGCAATGCCTTTGCCGAGGACCGTTTCGAGCTGGCGTTCCATCCCGTGGCCGGTCGAACGGGTGACATGCTGCATGAGGAAGTGCGGGTTCGCATGCAGGCGCAGCCCAATGGCGGCTGGCTGGATGCAGCCGATTTTGTCAGTATCGCGGCGCGCCTGCAGCTTGCCGCGTCCCTGGATCTGACCGTCATCCGCCATGCGCTCGATACCCTGGAGAAAAGGTCCGGCGACCTCGCCATCACGCTCTCCGCCGAAACGATTTCAGATTCCGCCGCAACCGGGCGGATAATGGCCTTGCTGCAGCCGAATCCCGAGCGTTGCAAACGGCTCTGGCTGGAGGTGCCGGAATACGACGCATTTCGGAATCCGGAGTCCATGAAAGATTTCTGTCAACGCTTCAGGGCGCTGGGCTGCCGCACCGGCATCGGGCACCTCAGCCGCCATGTTACCGAAACCGCGACGCTCGCCGGTCTCGGGGTCGATTACCTCAAGGTGGACGCCAGCCTGGTGCACGGCATCAATCAGAGCAGGCGCAACCAGAAATTCCTCAGGCTCCTGTGCGGCGCGGCTCACGATGCGGACATCATCGTGATGGCCAGCGGCGTGCAGAACGAAGCGGAACAGAAAGCGCTGCTGAAACTTGGTTTCGATGGCCTCGCCGGACCCGGACTGAAATGAGCCGACTCTTGCAATCCCTCTCCAATGACACTATAAATACCTGACATCTGCGATCCTGATATTAAATAATAAACAAAGGAGAAGGCATGACTTCGCCACATACATGGAAGTTTTTCCGGGCAGGCGGTTTCGACCAGGTGCAGATCGACGATGGCGCGGATCTGCTGGCGCTCAAGGACCTGGATCAGAAGCTGTGGGTGGCATTGAGCTGTCCCACGCGCGGCATCGAATTCGACACCCATACCCTTGATCTGATCGACCAGGACAGCGACGGCCGCGTCCATGCGAATGAAGTGCTCGCCGCCATCGCATGGGCAGGGAAACTGCTGAGGGATCCCGATCTGCTGGTCGGAGGCGCAGACCGGGTGGCGCTGACCGACATCGACGATAGCGACGAGGAAGGCCAGCAAACGCTTGCATCGGCACAGTACATCCTGAAAAACCTGGGCAAGCCCGACGCGACGGAGATTTCCCTGGCGGACATGGCCGACATAGAAAAGTTTGTCGCAGGTCTTGAATTCAATGGTGACGGCGTCGTTTCGGCCAGCCAGATCACCGATGCGTCACTGCGCACCACCGTCGAGGACATCATCCGATACCGTGGCCCGGTCATGGATCTGAGCGGCAAGGAAGGCATCAGCCAGGAAACCAGCGACGCTTTCTTTGCCGAGGTCGCCGCCTATTCCGATTGGCAGGCCAAAGGCGACAGTGACGGGAATGTCCAGTTCCTCGGGGACAGGACGCCGGCAGCCGCGGATGCTTTCCATGCCGTCAAGGAAAAAGTGAGCGATTATTTCACGCGCTGCCGGATGGCTGCCTACGACGTGCGCGCAGCCGTGCCTCTAAGCCGTTCCACCGACGATTACAAGGATATCGCGGCGCAGACGCTGTCGGCCCGGAACGACAATATCGCGGCCTTTCCCCTGGCAACGATCGAGCCGGACAAACCCCTGCCGTTGATTTCCGGCATCAACCCGGCCTGGCAAAAACAGATCGATGCGTTGCGGCAGCAGGTCATCGAACCGCACTATGGAAAAAAGGAAGCTCTGCCGGCCTCGGAATGGGAAGCCCTTTGCGACAAGTTCACCGCATTCGAAGCCTGGCAGGCGGCCAAACCTGCCTGCAGCGCCGAACTGCTGGGCGCGGCACGCCTGCAGGAAATTGCCGGGAGCGACCATCAGGCAGCCATCGACAGGCTGATCGGCCAGGACAAGGCAGTGGAAGGGGAAGTCGAGGCCATCCGTTCGGTCGAGAAACTGTTGCGCTATAACCGCGACATCTACCGGCTGGTGAACAATTTCGTCTCGTTCCGCAGTTTCTACACGGGGCGCGACAAAGGGCTCTTTCAGCTGGGTACGCTCTATCTGGACGGACGCAGCTGCGACCTGTGCGTGAAGGTGGAGGATATCGCCGCGCACGCGGGATTTGCCCAGACGAGCGGCATCTACCTCGTCTATTGCGATTGCGTGCGTAAGGGTGGAACTGAAAAAATGAGCATTGCCGCAGCCATTACCGCAGGCGATTCGGATTTCCTGACCGTCGGGCGCAACGGCATCTTCTACGACCGCAAAGGCCAGGACTGGGATGCCACCATCGTGCGCATCCTGGACCATCCCATCAGCATTCGCCAGGCATTCTGGTCCCCCTATAAGAAACTGGCCCGGTTTATCGGCCAGCAGATGGAGAAAATGGCTGCTTCCAGGGCTGCCGCAGCGGACGAGAAGCTGCTCAAGGCAGCGGAAGCCGGTGCGCCGGCAGCGGCCCCGCCGCCGCCCACCGCACCCAAGCCGCCTTTCGACGTAGGCAAGTTTGCCGGTATCTTCGCCGCGATCGGATTGGCCCTCGGCGCCATCGGCGGCGTTCTCGCGTCCGTTGTCAGCGGCATACTGGGGCTGGCATTCTGGCAGATACCGCTGGCGGTCGTAGGCCTGATGCTGCTGATTTCCGGTCCGGCGATGATCCTCGCCTGGTTCAAGCTCAAGAAACGCAACCTCGGACCGATACTGGACGCGAACGGCTGGGCGATCAATGCCCGCGCGCGCATCAATATCCCGTTCGGCGCGTCGCTGACCAAGCTCGCACGCCTGCCGGCGGGCTCGCGCCGCTCGCTGGCCGACCCCTATGAGGATAAAAGCCCCATATGGCCCTATTTCGTGCTGATCGCGGGAATCGCCGCAGCGGTGTTCTTCATGTGGCAGGAGGGCTACTTCGGATAGTTTCCTGAACCTGCATATGCATGCGCATGGGCATTCGCCTGCTGTCAGAATCCGATCCATGTTTTTCATCCATCAGGAGAAGCATAGGCCATGGATACCGAAGCACTGAAATCCGTTGCACAAGCCATTGTCGCCCGGCAAAAAGGTATATTGGCAGCTGACGAAAGCAATCCGACCATCAAGAAGCGGTTCGACTCGATCAGCGTGGAATCAACCGAGGAAAATCGCCGCCGCTACCGGGAAATACTCTTTACCAGCGAAGGGATCAAACGTTATATCAGCGGTGTGATACTGTTCGACGAAACGCTGCGTCAGAATGCACAGGACGGCACGCCGTTTTCCACGCTGCTGTCCAACCGCGGCATTATCCCGGGCATCAAGGTGGACAAGGGAGCGAAGGCGCTGGCCCTCCAGCCCGGCAACCGGGTCACCGAGGGACTGGATGGGCTGCGCGGCCGCCTCGAAGAATACTGGCAGCTGGGGGCGAGATTCGCCAAATGGCGGGCAGTCATGGATATAGACGAGCGTGACGTGCCCTCGGCCTGGTCCATTCGTGCCAACTGCCATGCGCTGGCGCGCTATGCGGCGCTTTGCCAGGAAACCGGCCTCGTCCCTATCGTCGAGCCGGAAGTGCTCATGGATGGCACCCACGACATCGGCCGCTGCGAGACGGTGACTTCTCGAATGCTCGAATCCCTGTTCGCGGAGCTGGACGCGCACGGCGTGGTATTCGAAGGCACGCTGCTCAAGCCGAACATGGTGATTCCGGGGATGAAGTGTCCGCAACAGGCCACCTCGCAGCAGATCGCGGAAGCCACCGTCCGCTGCATGAAGCGCTACGTACCCGCGGCCATACCGGGCATTGTATTTCTCTCGGGTGGACAAAGCGCGGAGGATGCGACCGAGAACCTGAACGCCATGAACGCGCTGGGGACGCATTCCTGGCAACTCAGCTTCTCCTTTGGACGCGCGCTTCAGGCACCGGTACTGGCTGCATGGAAAGGCCAGGAAAGCAACGCTCCCGGCGCGCAACGCGCATTCTTCAAGCGCTGCCAGCTGAATGGCCTGGCGCGGGAAGGCCTATACAGCCGTACCATGGAAACAGTGGAGACGGCCGAATGAGTTCCCCTGCGCTAGCGCGGCCGGTAAAACCGGCACTCCGGAAAGAAAGTGGCCCGGCAAAGAGGTGCCATGCCGGGCCGGTGGCGTTTGCTACAATTTACTACGATTTGCTACAAGGGAACGACCCAATCGTACGGCCCCTCGGTCCTTCCCGGTTGAATCTTACCGTTTTCCGCACAAATGACCATTGGACTGAAGTACAGCTTCAGGAAAAACAATCGCTCACGGAACAGCAGGCGGTATATAGAATCGCAGCCACCTGCCAGCTTTCCGTACGCCCGGCTCCTCCAGCCAGTGCAGGTCGACAGAAGCAGTGGGGGCATCCGCACTCTCTTCCGAGCCGCCCTCCCAGCTTTCGATATCCAGGGCCAATCCCACGGCCAGCAACCCGTAAACTATTTTTACTCTTATCATAACGAACGCTCCCCGTCGCTCCGGCAAGGCGGGCGACGAAAACAAGTGTGAACCGGTATTAGTGGAGGAAGGGTGATCACGGAACGCCCGGCGCAGAAGTTCCTGCTGCCGGGCGGGTTGTGGCGCTTACTTCAGCGGGGAAGTGGGCAACCCTCCGCCCGTCCAGCTATTCCCCACCTGCATCTTACCCGTTTCGAACATATTTCCAATTGGACCAAAGTACAATCTTGCCCCCTATATCCCTGAACCCCTGACAGCCGGCCCGTGCGAATCGCGCACATCGGCTTCAGCGCTTCCCAAGGTCTTTTATGCTATACATAAATACAGTTCTTTCATTCGATACGGCCTGATACGGTCCTGAACACCCGATAAACCACGCGCGCGGTGCAGTCCGCCTGAACCAGGACCGGCTCCATGGCGGAACAGCAAGATGGAAAACCCAAACTGCCGCTGACGGGGCTTTTCGCCCTGCTGGCCATGGTGAGCAGTTTTTTCATCTACCATGAAATTTCCCTCCAGACCTCCCGTCCAGTCGCCAAAGGTCCCGCCACCCATATCGTTCCGGAAAAAAACGTCGTCCCGTCGCGCCTCTGGCAGGACCCTTTCGAAGCCCTGGAAGGCTTTCGAACCAAAGGGGCGGGGACGGATATCATCCCCCCGAACTCCGCTGAGATACGCAATCTCGTAAATTCGCTGCGGGATGCCGGATTATCTTCCGGCCCCAGCCCTCATCTCCGTCTCATGCCGGTCTTCATGGATGGAAGCCCCTATTCCAGCGGAACGGAAACCCGGCTGAACGACCGCTATGCGGTGATATCGGCCCTGGGTGCCGCGGGGTATGTGCCGGAATCCGGTGAATCCCTCCGCTTCTTGAGATGGAGGGACTCCTCCACCGGCACCAGCAAAGCGCAGCTGATCATTCCGGTCGAGCTGTTCCTTTCCAAGGCAGCTATCTCCGATAGCCCGCAGAAGGATTTCCAGGGGCGAGGGAGCGTCCTGGTCCTGTGGCTCAAGAGTCAGGATTTCAGCCCTTACCCTCTTGCCATGCTCAGCGATCTGCTTGCGGATCTCGACGTTGAACTGCAACACCAGTTCCCGCACCTGCCGCTTGCGCATGACGTGCTTGGACCCCGCTCCTCTTCCGGACTGAGCGCCATGGTGAAGGAAATCGAAAAGAGCCTGTCGCAAAAACCGGGGGAAGACTGCCCGCTGGATCCATCCGTGATCCCGCACTTCAGCAAGCTGCAGAATGTGAGCTTCTATTCTCCCTGGGCAACAGCGGAGGATACGTTTCTGATGGATGAACCCATTCAGCTGAATGAACCTTGCAATCACGAAAAACCCGGTAGCTCATCAGGTATTTTACCGGAAAAATCAGGCGCTTGCCAGCATATCTCATCCAGCCGGGACGGGGCAGCGGGGAATGACGCCGTGGAACGGACATTTCGCTGCGCGGGAATCGGCGGATTCAATCGCATCATCGGCACAGATGCTGAACTGGCAACG
>CAZYYR010000089.1:6070-9186 GCA_964651465.1 uncultured Nitrosospira sp. | reverse complement strand
GTAACCCTCCTGTAATCCTCTGGCCCTCTGTCACCCTTCCCGGGGTTGCCTGGCGCCCCGGAAAGAACCTTTCTCCAGGCTCCGATTTGCCAGGCGACCTGATGGCCACCTGGGCAAAAAAACCTGAACTGGGGTGGTCTGTTTTCAATTCTCATGTGTCAATGTATATGAATATCCATTTAAGCGAAGTAATGGAAGGAATCGAATCTCAAAAATAAGCTTCACGTGGCTCAAGAGCCTTCAACAATGAACTTGACGACAGGCGCTGCGTTTCAATCACTGCGTAAATCATCCCAGGGTGAAGACCCGATATGGGACATGGCGGTGGAATGGGTGATGCGCGAACATAATCAACTGGGTGAGGCCGAGCTCGAGGCCCTGACCGCCTGGCTGGAAGCCGATCCTGCCCATCTTGCCGCTTATGAAGAAGCTTCGTATCTTTGGAAGCTATGTGGAATCGCAATGTCAGGCAATGACAACAGCTCATAAGGAATGTTTACGGAAAGAAATATGAAGTCATGTGCCGGCTTCGATCAAGAAAAATCCGGGCACAGTAGCGTTGTTACCGCTGTTTTGAAGAAAAAGGGGAATGGGTGCCGTACTTTTTTCAGGACAATAGTCCGATGCGGACTGGTCTGCCTTGGTCTTGGAGGGGACGCCTTTACATTTCCCCGGATCGTCCTGGCGGAGTCCACTACCGGCACGGTATCTGGCAAAGTCGTAGTGCAGCATTTCAGCATTTCCCCCGGATCCCTGGAAGCGGCACTCAATGCATTTGCAAAGCAGGCAGGGGTGCCAGTTACATACGATAGTCTCGATGTGCGGAACAAGGAGGTGCGAGGACTGAAGGGCGCATTCGCTCCCGAGGCGGGACTGCGCCAACTGCTCGAGGGAAGCAACCTGAAAGCGGTCGCGGTGTCGGGAGGGTATGTCATCAGAAAATTATCTGCAACCGATGCCCAGGCTGCGATATTGCCTCCCGTCAATGTCGTCGCCAGCACTTTCGCCGATTCGACGGATGGGTACATGGCGACGAAAAGTTTCAGCGCCACGCGCACCGATACGCCGTTGCGGGAGGTTCCCCAGTCCGTCACCGTCATCACCCAGGAACTGATCAAGGACCAGACCATGCAGGGCATCGGGGACGTGGTGCGCTACGTGCCCGGGGTCACTATCGCGCAGGGGGAAGGGAATCGCGACACGGTCATATTCCGCGGCAACAATACAACCGGGGATTTCTATGTCGATGGATTGCGCGACGATGTCCAGTATTTCCGCGACCTGTACAACATCGACCGGGTCGAGGTCCTGAAGGGATCCAACGGAATGATTTTCGGGCGGGGCGGCGCGGGCGGCGTCATCAACCGGGTAACCAAGGAAGCCGGCTGGACGCCGATACGCGAAGTCTCCGCGCAGTACGGATCGTTCAGCCACAAGCGTATCGCGGTGGATATCGGACAGCCCATCAATGACATCATGGCTTTCCGGCTCAACGGGATGTACCAGCATTCGAACAGTTATCGTAATGGCGTCGATCTGGAGCGCGGCGGGGTCAATCCCACCTTCACGTTCAAGCCCACTGCCCAGACCAGAGTCGTCCTCAGCGGCGAATATTTCTTTGACCGTCGCACAGCGGACCGGGGCATTCCGGCTTTCGGGACAATGGCGGGTGTCGTGAATTCCGGACGGCCCTCCAGCACTCACCGTTCGACCTTCTTCGGCCACGCCGACAACAGTCCCGCGCATGTGGATGCCTGGTCGCTGAATTCTCTCATCGAGCACACGTTCGACAACAGCCTGAAGGTTCGCAACCGCACCCGCTATGCCAGTTACGACAAGTTCTACCAGAATATATTCGCCGGTGGAACCGCTACCGCAGAAGATGCGTCCGGCATGGTCCCGATTTCAGCATATAACAGCGCAACCCGGCGAGACAACCTCTTCACCCAGACGGATTTTCTGTACAACCTCGACACATGGGGGGTGAAGCACGAATTCATGGCGGGCGTGGAGTACGGTCGCCAGGTTTCGGACAACTTCCGCAATACCGGGTTTTTCAACAACACCGCCACAAGCTTACCGGTTCCATTCTTCAATCCCATCGCATCGACGCCTGTAACCTTCCGGCAAAGCGCCACGGATGCCGACAACCATGGTGTGATCGAAGTAGTGGGAATCTATGCGCAGGATCAGATCACCCTTCTGCCCCAGTTGAAGGCCGTTCTTGGCATACGCTACGATAATTTCGACGCGAACTTTGTCAACAATCGCAATGGCCAGCGCACCCATATCAGCGATGGCCTGGTATCGCCCCGGGTCGGCCTCATCTACAAGCCCATCGAGCCTGTTTCCATCTACGGGAATTACAGCCTTGCCTATGTTCCCCGTGCGGGCGATCAGCTCAGCTCCCTGTCTCCCAGTAATGCTTCGCTAAAGCCCGAGAGTTTCATGAACCTGGAACTGGGCGCGAAGTGGGATATCCGCCCTGACCTTTCACTGACAGCCGCGCTGTATCAACTGGAGCGCAGCAATGTCATCACTCAGGATCCCAATGACTTAAGCCGGGCGAATCTCGTGGATGGACAGCGTTCCAGAGGTGCAGAAGTGGGCCTGATGGGCCGCATCACGCCGCAGTGGAGCGTCATGGGGGGTTACGCCTATACCGATGCGGAGATTACCAGGGCGCTGGTTGCCACCAATGGGAGAGTTACTCCAGCGGGATCGGTTGTGGCGCAGGTGCCGAAGCACACGGTTTCCATGTGGAATCGTTACGATTTCACACCGTTTCTCGGGCTGGGCCTGGGCGTGATCCATCGCAGCAGCATGTACGCCGCAGTAGACAATACCGTGCTCCTGCCCGGCTTCACCCGCCTGGACGCGGCCATGTTCGTCCGGCTCAACAAGACTCTGCGGGTCCAGGCCAATGTCGAGAACATTGCCGATATCGAATACGTGGCGTCGGCGCACAGCAATAACAACATCATGCCCGGTGCGCCGCGGATCTACCGCCTGACGGTCGTTGCCAGTTTCTAGTTTTTTCGAGGAGGAGGGTGCTGCATATCGTTGGGCGTGAACGGGTTCTGCAGGGCCGACTTCCCGGCCTCCGCCAGCTCCCG
>CAZYYR010000089.1:0-5970 GCA_964651465.1 uncultured Nitrosospira sp. | reverse complement strand
CGCTGCTCATGCGCTCTGGCTCGAGGGCGACGATACCGGGACCCGACTTTATTTTGGCGAGTACGCAGAAAATCATCGCGAAACGTCGCCCGGGAAACTGGATAACATAATCGACCCGGCAATAACGTTGATCGACACGAAAAGCGGGGAGAAGCAGATCGAAGCAATCCGCTCGAACGATCATTTTCCGATACCCCGCCCCGGCGATTTTGCCGGCGCTACCGTACTGGTGAAGGCGCTCAAGCAGCCCATACGCGAGCCGCGGGGCGAAATCCCTACACCCACGTACAGGCGGTTTCTTTATGCGCGGATGGGAAAGGGCGGCAGTCTGCCGCTCGACTTACAGGATGATGGAAACCTGCTGCGCCTGACCTTCATGGGGAACCCTGTACCCAAGGCTGAGGTAGTCGTTATCGCGCCAAGCGGGTGGGAGAAACATCTGCATACGGATGAGAAAGGGGAGGTAGCTTTTCCCCAGCTGGAACCCGGTCTTTATGTAGTCGAAGCGAAGTATGAAATGAATAAGCCAGGTGAGTTCGAAGGTAAGGCATACGCCATCGAGAGCCACAAGACCACACTTACGATTTATAAATGAGCACATCCCGGTCTGGCGGAAAAGTAAACGGCGATACGGACGCTTCCGCCCAGAATACT
The DNA here is from genome assembly GCA_964651465.1 of uncultured Nitrosospira sp. Lineage (GTDB taxonomy): Bacteria > Pseudomonadota > Gammaproteobacteria > Burkholderiales > Nitrosomonadaceae > Nitrosospira. The sequence continues at coordinate 5,316 of CAZYYR010000089.1, read as the reverse complement.
ATCCCGCCAAAAGCAGGCCAGGCATACGTTCCCCCGCGGCCTGCCGAGCCGCGAGGATACCTGTTCCTATCGCAAGGCATGAAGCGAGGCCGCTTCCTCGTCTGGCTGCGCCGTATGCATGCCTGGATGGGATTATGGGGGGCTGCGCTTGGTTTGCTCTTTGGCATCTCCGGTATCCTGCTCAACCATCGCAATGAGATGAAAATTCCGCTTGCCGCACAGCAGGAGACTCGACATACGCTGACTCCCCCCAGCGAAAGCCTGGAATCGCCCGAAGCCCTGGAATCCTGGCTACGCGAAAATTTCAAACTATCTCATGCGAGATCCCGCGTCCAGAAAAAACCGTCGGGTCCCGTGCCCTGGGGCGGCGGGCGAACCATGCAGCCTGAAAACTGGAAGATCATGCTGATGACCCCCAACCTCAATCTCAGCGCGGAGTACTGGAAGGGCGATACACAGACCGTCGTCGAGCAAAAGGAGGCCAATGCCTGGGCGACCCTGGCCAACTTTCACAAGGGGACCGGCATGTCCAATGTCTGGATATTGCTCACCGACACACTGGCCGGCGGTTTGCTGGTGCTGGCAATAACAGGCACCTTGCTGTGGAGCCGTCTGCATGGTCCCCGGCTTCTGGCGGCAAGCCTGATCGGCACCACTCTCACCGCCACCGTCGTCCTTGTTTTCACTGCCCTGTCGCTATCCTGAACGTCCTGTTACAGCCCGATCGGCTTGAAATCCGCGGAAGAGCGGAAATACGGATCTGGGCGTTCAGGCAAATAATTGCATCAACCCGGTAGCCAGCCACTAAGCCAGAATTGCTTACAGCCAGCCAGAATAATCATCCAATAATCAAAGAAAGAGGCTGAAATTGAAGCATTCGTTACAACTCAAATGCATGTTGCGTGCCGCCGTTTCCATATCGATGCTGCTGGCATGCATATCACCTTTGCGTTCATACGCCACCGATGCCGTCCAGGAAAAAACTGCTCCGGACAAAAGTGCCACGCTGCCCGAAATCAAGGTGACCACCGGCCGCGTTCTTCCCGGCACGCCAGAGGATGTAGCCACGACCGGAAGCAAGACAGACACGCCATCGCGCGATATTCCCGCCAGTATCGCCGTGATACCGGCTTCCGTGCTGCGTGAGCAAGGGGTTATCGAGATGAACGATGCCATGCGCAATGTCAGCGGTGTTCAGCCCCACATGGGCGGAGGGTACGGGTTTGCCAACGCTTTTACTTCGCGTGGCCTGTCGCTGAGCTTCCTGCGCGACAACATACCCGATGGAGGCGCGCAAAACACTTATTTCCGCACCATGTACGATGTCGACCGGATAGAGGTACTGAAGGGTCCGGGTTCCGCATTGTTCGGCGTAGCCGGCCCGGGTGGCAGTATCAACATGATCACCAGGAAACCGCGAAATGAATTCGGTCTGTCCGCCGGCACCATGCTGGGCAGTTTCGGGACACGTAACGGATATCTCGACGTGACCGGTTCCATTCCGTCCTATCTGCCCAACGTCGCAGGAAGGCTGATTGCAGACATGGAGCATACCGACGGTTTTCGCGGGCTGGAGCGCAATATCGTCGAAGTCTCCCCCAGCTTCGTGTGGCAGGTGGCTCCCGATAAAACCCTGCTGGTCGACTATGACCACCGTGAAATCAAAATCAAGCCAGACAATTACGGCATACTTTTCGACATCAACTCCAACATCGCCAATGTTTCGCGCGAGACCCGCTATTACAGCCGCTTCAACAAGACCGACCATACCATCAATCGGCTTGGCCTCACGCACAACTGGGCCATATCGGACACGTTGAGCATGCGCACGGCATTCGTATACGATGCGCGTACTCTGGAACTGCTGCGGAATGCGGGGGGCAGTCAGGGCGATGATACTATTATTCCCGGAAGACAAGTCAGTATCGATCGGAGCGCGTACCAGCAGTTCGACAATGCCGGGTACACCACATTGCAGAACGAGTTCATATGGAAAACAAGCACGGGGCCTGTCAAGCATACCTTCCTGGGGGGCTTCGAATACAAGAATGTGGACATCCATGCGGTTCGCTCGACCTACGTCTTGCGTGACATAGACATTTTCAACCCGGTGGTTGAAACGTCACTCAACCAAGCACAAAGGAGCGCGCTTACTTTCGATCGCCGCATCAGCAGCGACCAGACTTCGTTCTATGCCCAGGACCAGATCGACCTGACCGATCAGTTCAAGCTCCGGCTGGGAATCCGCAACGACCTGGTGCAATACAGCGACAAGGGCCTGCAGAGAGCAAATCCAACTGCGCTGGTATCAACTACCCAATACCGTGAAATTGTCCAGACGAAATCCCTGACCACCTATTCGACCGGCGGCGTCTACCAGCCCACCAAAGAACTGGCCTTCTACGCAGGCTACAGCACCGGCGCCTTCATCAACCTGGCAACCGAATCCCAGGCGCTTTCCACGGCCCCGGAAACATCGGACCAGATCGAAGTCGGTGCGAAAATGTCATTGCTGGAAAACAAGGTGGATTTGAACGTCGCGCTGTTCCAGACCAGCCGCAACAATTTTTTCGTCACCCTGCCAGGCTCTGGCGGCCTGCCCACCCAGGACGGGAAAGACCAGTCGCGGGGGGTCGAGATGAACCTGGGCGTACGACCGTTCGCCGGGTTCAGCATTATCGGTAACGGCGTGTGGATGGATCCCGAGTCGAAATCGCGGATCGTCGCGACCAATTCCGTCCTCGGTATAACCGGTAGCGTATACGGCAAGCGTCCGACGGGCGTGGCCACTCACATGGCCAGCCTGTGGACCACTTATCAGATACAAAGCGGGCTGGCGCAGGGTCTGATGTTCGGCTTCGGCCTGACCTATAAGGGCGATTCATTCGCAGATTCCCTGAATCTGCTGAGAGTGCCCTCCTACGTGGTATTTGACGCAGCTGTATCGTATCGCATCAAAAGGGTGGATCTTGCAGTCAACATCAAAAACCTGACGGATAAAACCTATTACACCAACCCCACGTTTGCGGGCGCATTACCCGGCAATCCACTGAGCGCATTCGGGTCCATCCGCTTCAATTTCAATTAAAAAACTTCGACCCTGAGATTCTCGACAGCTGGGCCGACGTCAGCGGCTTGCCGGCGCGAACGGGCTTTCTTCCAAGCCCGTTCGCGTAGCGCGCGCTCCCGGTCCCGGCAAAGCGCATCTCATATACACGAATTTCTTCGAAACTTTCATTAAGCTGGAAATAACAGGATTAAACCTGTCTATGATTAGGGAAGCGCTGAGCAAATCCTGGCCAGCGCGGCAAAGCTGTACTGAAACTTCAAAAGGATGGCGCGCTCTTTTTTCCCATGAACCGATAGCCATACCTATAAAAAGGCCTCCTGATGATCGGAGCAACTTTGATCGGCAAGCATGCTCATTTTCGTGTCTGGGCACCGGAAAGACAGTCCGTAACCCTGGTGCTGGAAAATGGCAAAGGTGTTAAGACTGCTTCCCACGCCATGAAAAAAAGTGAAGGCGGTTTTTTCTCTGCCGCTGTAACGGTCTCCAAAGGCGGAGGACTTTACCGCTACCAACTGGATAAAGACGCCAGTCTGTATCCCGATCCCGCATCCTGCTTCCAGCCGCAAGGTCCTTTTGGTCCATCCCAGCTGATCGATCATAGCGCTTTTCCCTGGACTGACCGGAACTGGACAGGAATTCCGGAAAATGCACATGTCATTTATGAGATGCACATCGGAACTTTTACGCAGGAAGGGACCTGGCTTGCCGCAGCCGAAGAACTGAAGGAATTGAAAGAACTGGGCATAACGACGGTTGAAATGATGCCTATTGCCGATTTTGCCGGCAGCTTTGGCTGGGGATATGACGGCGTCAATCCGTTCGCGCCTTGCCGTCTTTATGGAACGCCGGATGATCTGAGATCTTTTATCAACAAGGGGCATGAAGCAGGGCTCGCAGTCATCCTGGACGTGGTTTACAACCATCTGGGTCCCAGTGGAAATTTCCTGCCCCTGTTCTCCGGAGATTATTTTTCCAGCGATTATGAGACCGACTGGGGCGAGGGAATCAATTTCGATGGTGAACATTCCAGGCCGGTGCGCGAGTATTACATCGAGAACTGTCTTTACTGGATCGAAAAGTTCCACTTTGACGGGCTGCGCATCGACGCCAGCCAGAGCATTCGGGATTCATCGGAAAAACACATCATTCAGGAAATGATCGAGCAGGCCCGATCGCGTAATCCGAACCGGACCCTGTATTTCGTAGCCGAAAATGAACCGCAGAATGCCATACTGTTCAAATCCGGCGGCTATGGCGTTACATCGATGTGGAATGACGATTTCCATCATACCGCCGTTGTCGCATTGACGGGGAGGAGCGAGGCTTACTATACGGACTATAAGGGCTCGCCCCAGGAATTCATTTCAGCCGCCAAATATGGTTTTCTATACCAGGGCCAAAGGTACGAGTGGCAGGACAAAAGGCGCGGAACCCCGGTATTGGATATTGCATTCTTCCGCTTTGTCCACTTCATTGAAAACCATGATCAGGTGGCCAATTCAGGGCGTGGGTACCGCATCAGCCACGTAACCAGCCCGGCACATTACCGCGCGATGTCGGGGCTTCTGCTGTTGCTGCCGCAAACACCGATGCTGTTCCAGGGCCAGGAATTCGGTTCATCCCGGCCTTTCTTTTATTTTGCCGATCATGGCGAATTGGCGGAAAAAATTGCAAAAGGCCGCACTGAGTTCCTGCAGCAGTTTCCCAGCTTGAGAACAGAGGAAATGCTTGCGCTGCTGCCCGATCCCTGCGATCCGCAAACCTTTTTGAATTCAAAGCTGGATCTGGAAGAACGCCATCGGCACCGTGAAATTTATCAGCTCTATAAAGATTTGCTTACCCTGCGTCGTGAAGACCATCTGGTTACCCATCCGGAACGAATGGACGGGGCAGTACTGGGGCCGGAATGTTTTGTCCTGCGTTACTTTGCCAAGGAGGGAGACAGGTTGCTTCTCGTCAATTTGGGACGCGATCTGAGCCTGCACCCGGCACCGGAACCTTTACTGGCACCAATGGCAGGCAAGCGATGGAAGATTGCCTGGTCCAGTGAGCATCCTGCATACGGCGGCACGGGAACTCCCTGCCCGGACAGCAAACGAAACTGGTATATACCGGGTCATGCCGCCATATGGATGAGTCCCGGCGATTCCGCTGAAACCGAACCCGGCATCGAAAATCGAAAGAGACCAGGCAAATGATCCCTCAACGCATTTTCAGGCTTTCCAATGTAGATGAGCAGGCCGATG
>CAZYYR010000088.1:0-9249 GCA_964651465.1 uncultured Nitrosospira sp. | reverse complement strand
ATTGGAGAGAGTGGATTCATATGCGCATTTCCCGGCAGTTTCAGCATGCAGAAAACAAATGGGTACAGCGTGATTAAAGCGGATGAGAGCAGCCGCGCTGGCGTCCGGTCGTGCCAATCAAGCCGGGGAGCGAATGCGCCCTCTTGTCACGCGGGCGTCCAGCCGCCACCAAGGGCTTTGTAGAGCTGGACAACAGAGATCAGGTGGAAACGCCGGGTTGCGGCGAGCGCAAATTCGGCATCGAACAGGTTGCGCTTGGCCAGGAGTACATCCACATAGCTGGTGATGCCGCCCTTGTAGCGAAGATCTGCCACGTGCAAAGCCGACTGCAGGGCTGAGACTTGCTCTTCCTGCGATTTGCGCTGCCGATCAGCCGTGCGTACTGCCACCAAGGCATCTTCCACTTCCTTGAAGGCCGTGAGGATGGTTTGTTCATACTGGGCCACCATTTGCCGGGCTTGGGCTTCCGCAGCACGCTGTTCCAGCCCCAGGCTTTGCGCATTGAGCAACGGGCCTGCCAGTCCCAGTCCGCCCACGCCGAATTCGCTGCCGGAGAGCAGCAGGTTGGACAGCGCCGGGCTGGCTACCCCAAGGAAGCCGGTGATGGTGAGTTTGGGAAAGCGTGCCGCCTTGGCCACGCCGATGCGGGCAGTGGCCGCTGCAAGGGTCTGTTCCGCCTGAAGGATATCGGGTCGCCGCTGCAGCAGTTCCGAGGGAAGTCCGGCCGGCACTTCCGGCGGCATCAGTTGCGCAGTGAGCGCGACGCCGCGCGTGACCGGAAACGGGTTTTTTCCGAGCAGAATGCTCAGTTCATTCTCCTTCTGAACCATCTGCCGCTCCAGTTCCGCAACACGCGCTGCCGCGTTCGCGCGCTCCGCCTCGAACTGATCGAGATCGAGGCGCGAAATCAATCCGCCGCGCAACTGCGCCGCGGCAATGGCGACCGATTCCTCCCATGAGGCCAATGCGCGCTGGGCGATGTCCCGCTGCAAATCGAACTGCAGCATGTCGAAGTAGGCCTGGGCCACGCCACTGACCAAAGTCAGGACGATTGCACGCCGGTTCTCCTCGCGCGCCATCAGATCCGCAAGCGCGGCTTCGTTGGAGCGGCGGATTCGGCCCCAGACATCGATTTCCCAGTTCAGCGTCATTTGCCCGAAATAGCTGTAAGGGGTCGGAAATCCCCGGAAACCGAATCCACCCAACGTACCGAACGCGGGTGCATTGCCGGTAACTTCCATTTTGGGAAGGTAATCCATGGCTGCCACGCCGAGGCGGGCCTCGAGCTCTTCGACGCCTGCCACGGCCTGCTTGAGATTCCTGTTTTCCGCCAGAGCCTGCCTGATGAGGCGTTGCAGCGCTTCGTCATGCAGCAGCTCCCACCAGGGGAGATTGGCGATGGATTGGCCTTCCGTTTCCGCCATGCGGAATTTATCGGCCGTGTCGACGTGGGGGCGCGAATAGTCGGGCCCCATGGCGCAGGAGGCCAGGAACAGGCTTGAAATGAGCATCAGGCACATCCTGTTCCATGGGTTGCGATGTTGCGTCATACCATCTCCTGTGGCGCGGCTTCAGGCATGGATCCCGGCTTTTTGCGGGTGAGCCAGGTAAAGAACAAGGGAATAAATATAGTCGCAATGAAGGTTGCAAGCAACATTCCACCGAATACACCCGTTCCCATGGAACGGCGGGCAGCTGCTCCTGCTCCGGTGGCGATCAGAAGCGGCACGATGCCCAGCACGAACGCCATCGAGGTCATCACGATGGGTCGAAAGCGCAGGCGCGCGGCTTCGATGGCAGCCTCGGTCACCGGCATGCCTTCTTTCATTTTCTGGCTGGCGAATTCCACGATCAGAATGGCATTCTTTGCGGCCAGGCCGATCAGCGTGATCAGGCCTATCTGGAAATAGATATCGTTGGGCATTCCCCGGGCAAAAACGGCAAGCAGCGCTCCTGTAAGGGCAAAGGGCACCGCCATGATGACCGCCAGCGGAAGTGCCCAGGTTTCGAATTGTGCCGCCAAGATGAGAAACACCATGATAATGGCAAAACTGAAGGCAAAGATCGCGGCGGAACCGGTACGCTTTTCCTGGTAGGCTTGGGCGGTCCAGGAAATCTGATAATTATCGGGCAGATTCTGTGCGGCAATTTCCTCCACCAGCTTGATCGCATCTCCCGAGCTTACGCCGGGCGCGCCGCCGCCCAGTATTTTTGCGGCAAGCAGACCGTTGTATCGTTCCAGCTGTTCGGCTCCCACGATGGTGCTGAGCTTGCTGAGCGCCGACATCGGGATCATCGCGCCGGATTGAGCGCGTACATACACTCTGCCGAGATCGTCGGGATTCATGCGATATTGCGGTTCCGCCTGCAACTGCACGCGGTAGGTTCGTCCCAGGTGATTGAAGTCATTGATATAGAGCGACCCCATGGTACTTTGCAAGGTGGCGTATATATCGGAGATGCGTACACCTTGCGATAGCGCCTTGGCCTCATTCACTTCGATGAAGAACTGGGGTACCGTGGGACGAAAGAAGGTCGTAATGCCGGCAAGGCGCGGTTCCTTGTTCAATGCCTCGATGAGATTGTTTACCACACTGGACAGTTGCATCGGATCCCCGCCGCTGCGGCTTTGGACGTAGACTTCGAATCCGCCAGCGGTACCCAGGCCACGAATGGCCGGCGGATTGAACGCGATGGCGATACCGTCGGATTGCTGCATCCCGATGCCGCCAAGCTTCTGGATGATGTCCTCTGCTGTCGCTTCCCGCTCCGACCAATCCTTGAAGGCCACGAACATGGTGGCCGAGCTGGTCTTGTTGCCACCCCCGATCAGGTCGTAGCCGTTGACGACGAATTCATAGGCGACTGCCGGATCGTCGGCGATGGAGGCGCGCACCGCTTCGGCAGTTTTTGTCGTGCGGGCCAATGTGGCGCCATCCGGCAGGATCGTTGCCGCCACGACGTAACCCTGATCTTCAGGGGGCACGAAACTCTCCGGCACCGTTTTGATCAGGAAGGTCGCCAGGGCCAGGATGCCGAAGAATACGAAGGCCCCGATGATTTTATGGCGTAATGTAGCGCTGACCATGAGAATGTAGAAACTGGTCAGGCGGTGGAATCCAGTGTTGAAAAAGCGAAAGAATGCGGATTCGCCATGCGTGCGCTTGAGCAGGATGGCGCAGAGCGCAGGGGTGAGCGTCAGCGCAACGATGCCCGAGATGCTGACTGCCACCGCCACGGTCACGGCAAACTGCCGATAAAGCTCACCCGCAATGCCACCCATGAATGCCACCGGCACGAATACGGCGCAAAGCACCAGTACAATGGCCACAACTGCGCTTGCGACCTGTTCCATGGATCGGATGGCCGCCTTCAGGGGCGAGAGGTGCTCCTCATCCATCAGACGCTCGATGTTTTCCAGCACGACAATTGCATCATCCACCACGATTCCGATGGAAAGCACCATGGCGAAAAGCGTGAGGGTATTGATGGAGAACCCGAACATCCACAATCCGGCAAAGGTGCCCACCAGCGAGATCGGAACGGCAACGATCGGGATCAGGGTAGCGCGCCAGCTTTGCAGGAAAACGTATACGACCAGCGTAACCAGCAGCATGGCTTCGCCGAGCGTTTTGACCACCTCCCATATCGACGCCTCGACGAACAGGCTGGTATCGTAGGGCACCGCATAGTCCATGCCTTCGGGAAAGTATTTTTTCAACTCCTCCATCTTGGCTACGAGCGCTTCCTTGGTATCCAGCGCGTTTGCCCCGGGCTGGAGGAAAACCGGAATGCCTGCGCCCGGTTCCCCGTTCAGCATGGTGCGCACGTCATAGCTCTGCGCGCCGAGTTCTATGCGCGCAACATCCTTGAGGTAGAGCGCACCGCGAGGGCCCTCTGCGCGAAGGATAATATTGCCGAACTGCTCGGGTTCGATCAGGCGGCCTTTCGCATTTACCGTATAAACCAGTTGCTGTTCCGGAGGGGCGGGCTCCTGGCCGATTTTGCCGGCGGCGTATTGCGCATTCTGGGCCTGAATGGCGGTGGCGATGTCCGTTGTCGTCACTCCCAGTTGCGCCATGCGGTCAGGGTGCAGCCAGATGCGCATGGAATAGTCCTGCGCGCCGAAGACGATTGCGTCGCCTACCCCTTTCGTGCGCTTGAGTTCGTCAAGCAGGTTGAGCGTGGCGTAATTGCTGAGATAGAGCGGGTCGTACCTGCCTTTCTCCTTGGAGACGAGCATGAAAACGATCAGGATGTCGTTGGACCGTTTCTCTATTTTCAGGCCGGTGCGGCGTACTTCATCCGGCAGGCGCGGCAAGGCAATATTGACGCGGTTACTGACATTGAAGGTCGCCTGGTCGACATTGGTGCCGACATCGAAGGTGGCGGTGATGGTCAGCGTGCCGCTGGAATCGGCGCTGGAACTGAAATACAGCAGATCTTCGACGCCACTCAATTGCTCCTCGATCGGGGCGGCGACCGTTTTGGTCAGCGTTTCAGCACTGGCGCCGGGATAAGTGGCGGTGATCAGGACCGTGGGGGGGGCAATCTGCGGATATTGCGCGATGGGCAATTGCATCGCCGCAGCGATACCCGCCAGAACGATGATAATGGATATCACCGATGCAAAAATGGGTCGCAGGATGAAGAACTGGCTCACGAGGATGGTGCCGCTCAGGCTGCTTGATCGGAATCAGGTCGAACAGACGGTGCTCCCGGTGCTCCTCCCGGTGCATGAGGGGTTACAGGCGTGCCGGGACGAAGCTTGATGAGATTGTCGACGATGACCTTGTCGCCCGAATTGAGCCCTTCCAGTATGATCCAGTCCTGGTCTATCCAGCGGCCCGTCACAACCGGTCGGATCGTGGCTTCATTCTTTTCACTGACCACGTATACGGTTTTGCCCAGATCCGATGTCTGCACTGCAATCTGGGGAACGCGGAAAACGCCATTGCGCTCCCCCGTAACCACGCGTGCCCGCACGAACTGCCCCGGTAGCAGTCGCTGATCCGTATTATCGAAGGTGGCGCGCAACTGCTGTGTGCCAAGCTGCGGGTCTATCTGGCTCGCAGCGAAATTCAGCACTCCTTTCTTTTCATATTCCGTCCCATCGGGCAGCAACACTGTTACCTGCTGCACCTTCTCCTCGTTCAGCGGTCCACCCAGCTGCACCAGTTCGTTATCGGACAAGCTGAAGCGTACCCATATGGGCGATACCTGAACGATAGTCGTCAACAGGCTGTCGTTGGCCTGCACGAGCGCACCTTCCGAGAACTGGAAGCGGCCGGCTACGCCGCTTACCGGCGCAGCCACATTGGTATAGGAAAGATTGAGTTCGGCATCGCGTACCCGAACCTCGGCCAGCTGCAAGGCAGCATGCGCAATGGCATTGTCGGAGACAGCATTATCGAACTCGCGCTGGCTGACGGCCTGCGTCTCGAGCAATTCCCTTAGACGGCGCTCCTCGCGCTCGGTCTGGACGAGGCGGGCTCTCTGCTCCGCAAGTTGCGCCCGTGCCTGGGCCAGAGCGTTCTGGTAGGGCACGGGGTCGATCAGGAACATGGACTGGCCTGCCTTTACCGGCGCGCCTTCCTCATACAGGCGTTTGAGCAGGATGCCGCCGACGCGCGGCCGTATCTCGACTTCTTTCGCGCCTTCGGTTTGCGCAACGGCTTCGGCACTGATCGGCACGGTAGTGGGTTGCACTTCGATCACGCTGACAGGAAGCGCCATGCTGGCCTGGGATGGATCGGGAGCCTGATCGTTTTTGGCGCATGCAGTCAGGATGCTCAGGACAGCGCCGAAAACAACCAGAGAGAGGGCTGCCCTCAACTGACCAGTTGGTGCCAACCCATTGCCCGGTTTATTTTTAGTATGTCTGGCTGGGAGAAACAACGTCGATTCCATGATGGTCAGCAATGGCAAATATTGCATACATACTTGTATGTATGTATATTACAGCCAAACGATAATTCATGTAAACATAAATATCCACTTCAGGATAATGGTTCGAAAAACAAAGGAAGACGCGGAGTTGACGCGGAAACGCCTTATCGAGGCGGCTCGTGAGGTTTTTCTGACCCGGGGCGTCAGCCGTACCACGATGGAGCATATCGCCGCCCGTGCCGGCGTTACGCGAGGGGCCATCTACTGGCATTTCCACAATAAGCTCGACCTGATGCAGGCAATGCGCCAGCAGGTATTCCTGCCGCTCATCGACCGCATGGATGATACGCTGCTGATCGAGGGTTCCGGCAGCCCGCTTGCCTGCATAGAAAACTTTCTATGCGGCACCATCCAGGTACTGACGGACAGCAGGGAAACGCGCGAGATCTATGAAATCATGATGATCAAGTGTGAATACGTGGACGAATTCGCCGCTGTCCTGCAGCAAATCCTGTCGAACTGTTCGGGGATCGTCGAAAAACTGCAATGCGTCTATGAACGTGCGCAGGCTCAAGGGCAGCTGCATCCTTCCCAGGATCCTGCCCGGCTGGCGATAGATACGCATCTCTTCTTCATCGGGCTGTTGCACATGTGGGTGAAGGATACAAGTGGAGACCTGTTCCGTTCCCAGGCAATCGATCTGATCAAAGCCCATCTGGCCCTTCGCCGCAGGCCGGAATGTCAATCGGGAATTGCCTGACCCGACTCCTCAACTCCGTCAAGTGGCCTCACACCCCTTACAGGTGCTTCTATGTTCGTCTTTCGTGCCCGTTCGCGCGAAAGGGCACGCATAGCGATCGTATCCGCGCAGCAATTTTTTCTGACCTGCCTCTCCCTACTGTATCTCCTCGGAATGCGGTATCATAGTTGACTAAATCAATCAGGTATCTTATAGTTGACTAAATCAGTCATGTATTATGGTTCGGCTGGGCAACTGGGGTGTTTTGGTCAATATTTTCAATATTTGATGGAATCACGAGGGTAAAGAGGAGTTTATCATGAGGCTAACAACGAAAGGACGGTTTGCGGTAACGGCATTACTCGATCTTGCTCTGCAGCATAGCTCTCGTCCCGTGACACTCGCGGAAATCAGTCAGCGTCAGCAAATTTCGTTATCTTATCTCGAACAGTTATTCGCCAAGTTGCGTCAGCGTGGACTCGTCGACAGCGTGCGGGGACCTGGGGGGGGCTATTGTCTTGCCAGGGAGATGGGTCAGGTATCGATCGCGGAAATCATTCTGGCGGTCGATGAGCCGATGGATTCGACGCAGTGCAGTGGAAAGGAAAACTGTCACAACGATAAAAAATGCATGACCCATGATTTATGGGTAAAGCTCAACGATCTCATTTTCGATCATCTTGGTGCAGTCACATTGAAGCAACTGGTCGATGAGCAGAAAGTAAGAGAGGATTACCGGAAAGCAAGGGAGGCCGGCGTGGTGCAGATGCTGGATATGCGCAAGGTCATGCCGGAGACGGTGGTGCCCGATCGCAACCGTGCCGCGGTTTCGGTCTGAATTGCTCCGAGACAAAATTCGGCTTTCCTCATTATCATCGTTAAAGGCGGATGGGGAGAATGCGATGGCGGTAACGTTGACCGAGAATGCGGCAAAGCAGATTCGCAAGCAGTTTGCGAAGCGCGGCAGGGGATACGGCCTGCGGGTAGGGCTGAAGAAAGTGGGCTGCTCCGGTTTTGCCTACACATTCGATTATGCTGACGAGGCCGGTGCGAATGATCACGTATTCGAGTCGGAGCAGGCCAGGGTAGTGGTTGATGCCGGCAGCCTGCCATTCCTGGACGGATCACGCATCGATTACGTCAGGGAAGGGCTCAATGATTCATTCCGGATCGAGAATCCCAATATCGGCAATACGTGCGGTTGCGGGGAAAGTTTCAGCCTGAAGGAGCCGGTCTGAATCCAGCCGTAGAGGCGGGCGGCGGGCGGGAAGAAGGACCGAAACGGCCTCACCTGCGGTTTCAGGGTTTATCTTCGATAGAACGATATTGGAGCATCTCTCATGAGTGCAGTATTACAAAATCTGGTCAATCAGCCGTACAAGCACGGCTTTGTCACCGAAATCGAGTCAGATATTGCGCCAAAGGGGCTTAACGAAGATATCATCCGTCTCATTTCGACGAAAAAGAACGAGCCCGAATGGCTGCTTGATTTCCGGCTCAATGCGTATCGGCAATGGCTCGGGATGGAAGAGCCGAAGTGGTCCAGCGTCAAGTACCCCAAGATCGATTTCCAGGCGATCAGCTACTATGCGGCCCCGAAACCGAAAAAGAAGCTGAACAGCATGGATGAGGTCGATCCGGAGTTGTTGCGCACCTTCGAGAAGCTGGGTGTCCCCATGCATGAGCGGGCGGCGCTTGCCGGCGTTGCGGTCGACGTGATTTTCGACAGTGTCTCGGTTGCAACCACCTACAAGCAGAAGCTGGCGGAGGTGGGCATCATCTTCTGTTCCATTTCCGAGGCGGTCCATATGTATCCGGATCTGGTGAGACAGTATCTGGGAACGGTCGTGCCGGTGGGCGACAACTACTACGCCGCGCTCAACTCGGCGGTGTTTACCGATGGCACGTTCTGCTTCATCCCCAGGGGCGTCAAATGCCCGATGGATCTGTCCACCTACTTTCGTATCAATACCGAGGAATCGGGGCAGTTCGAACGCACGCTGATCGTTGCCGAGGAAGGGTCGTCGGTATCCTATCTGGAGGGCTGTACCGCTCCGAAATTCGATACCAACCAGTTGCACGCCGCAGTGGTCGAACTGGTTGCGCTCGACAACGCGGATATCAAGTACTCCACGGTCCAGAACTGGTACGCGGGCGACGAGACGGGCCGCGGCGGCATTTATAATTTTGTGACCAAGCGGGGTCTGGCAAAGGGCGCTCATTCACGCATCTCCTGGACTCAGGTGGAAACCGGTTCGGCGATCACCTGGAAATATCCTTCCTGCATTCTCCAGGGGGATAATTCGGTCGGGGAGTTTTATTCCGTGGCTGTCACCAATCATTACCAGCAGGCGGATACCGGCACGAAAATGATCCATATCGGAAAAAATACGCGCAGCACCATCGTCAGCAAGGGTATTTCGGCCGGCCATTCCCATAACAGCTATCGCGGGCTGGTCAGAATCACGCCGGCTGCAGCAGGCGCGCGTAATTATTCCCAGTGTGATTCGATGCTGGTCGGCGATACATGCGGCGCCCACACGTTTCCTTACATACAGGTCCGCAACCAGAGCGCGAAAGTCGAGCACGAGGCGTCCACCTCCAAAATAGGCGAGGACCAG
>CAZYYR010000087.1:0-9264 GCA_964651465.1 uncultured Nitrosospira sp. | reverse complement strand
GATGTCAAGACGCTGCGCAATATGGGTGCCGGCGCATTCGTGGCGGTGGCGCAGGGAAGCGATCCGGAAGATGCGGCGATCGTGCATTTACAGCGCCGGGTCAAAGCCGCGAACAGAACGGTGGCGCTGGTGGGCAAAGGCATCTGCTTCGATACCGGCGGCCACAATCTGAAGCCGGCACGCCACATGTACGGCATGCATGAGGACATGAACGGTTCCGCCGTCGCCCTGGGCATTCTGCTGGCTGCCACCCGCGCTGATCTGCCGGTGAATATCGACTGCTGGCTGGCGGTTGCGCAGAACCACATCGGTCCGCGCGCCTACAAGCAAAACGACGTCATAACCGCGCTGAACGGTACTACCATTGAAATCGTGCATACCGATGCCGAAGGGCGAATGGTGCTGGCGGACACCCTGTCTCTGGCCGCAAGGCATAAACCCGATGTGATGATCGATTTCGCGACGTTGACGGGCAGCATGCATGTGGCGTTGGGATCGCGTTACAGCGGTATTTTCAGCAACCGGGATGAGCTGATATCACAGGCCATCGGCGCGGGAAAAACGGCAGGGGAGCGTATCTGGGCATTTCCCATGGATGACGATTACGATCCGGATCTGGACAGCAAAATTGCCGATGTCAAGCAATGTTCAATGGATGGCGATGCGGATCACATCCTTGCCGCACGTTTCCTCAACCGGTTCGTGGGAGACATCCCCTGGGTGCACATGGATCTTTCCGCCAGCAATCACAAGGGAGGGCTGGGGGCAGTCGGCAGCGACGTGACTGGCTTTGGCGTGGCGTGGGGAATCGAAATGCTGGGAAGTTTTGGAGTTCCGGCATAGGCGAGTCAAGCCGCCAGCGGGCCGGGCTCTGTATCAAGCGATCCGTAAGACTATCTTGCCCGTGGTATGTCCCGCTTCTATCCGCCGGTGCGCTTCCGCAGCTTCATCCAGGCGCAGCACACGATCGACGTGAACCTTGAGCAGGCCCTGTTCGGCCAGCCGCGCCCCCTGCTCGAGTATGCAAGTCTGTGCCAGCCTTTTCTCGTGCAGGCCGAAATACAGCGGGGCGGTTATCTGTACGTAACCAATGCTCAGGTTGCGCAGGCGAGCCGTATTGATATGGTACGTATCGCAGCTTGTCGAGAGCAGCGAGATCACCCGTCCGTACAGTCGCGTGGCGGCAAAGGAGCGGCAGAAGGTTACGCCGCCGACGGTATCCATGATCAGATCCACGCCCTGGCCATTCGTCCACTCCATAGCAGCCTCTGCAAAATCCTGGTGGCGGTAATCGATTGCCAGTTGAGCACCCAGCGATCTTACAAACTCTGCTTTCTCCCCGCTTGAAACCGTGGTCGCTACCCTGGCGCCCAGATGACGGGCGAGCTGAATGGCCAGGTGACCCACGCCTCCCGCGCCCGCATGAATCAGCGCCGCCTCGTCCCGCTTCAGGTTTCCGCTATCCACCAGCGCCTCCCATGCGGTAATGAGGGCCAGCGGCATGCAGGCCGCCTCGAGCATGGAAAAATTCTTCGGCTTCAGCGCCAGGCAGTCTTCCGGCACCACCGTGTATTCGGCGTAGCTTCCCGGCGAACCGCCAAGGCCGTTGTTGAAGAAGAATACTTCATTGCCGGGACGCACCCGGGTGACCGAATTTCCTGCCGCTTCCACGACTCCCGCGCCGTCACAACCGAGAATCGCCGGCAGTTTGTCCGGATAGTACATATTGAGCTTGCGCACCTTGGTGTCGATCGGGTTCACGCCCGCGGCATGCAATTTCACCAGTACGTCGGATGGGCCGGCAGGTATCGGCTTGGGGATATCTGCGAGTGACAGCACATCCGGATTGCCCGGCGCGTTCATCAATACGGCTTTCATGCGTCTTTCCTCTCCTGTATCCGGAATGAACCACTGCCGTGAGCGCATCGTCCCCGACCCGCCCCGTACTGCAAATGGCAAAATTTTGGATATGCTAAACTCCGGGCATCGATTTTGCGAGAACAGATAATATGTCCGGCAATACCTTCGGCAAGCTTTTTTGCGTCACCTCGTTTGGCGAATCTCATGGACCCGCCATCGGTTGCGTGGTCGACGGCTGTCCGCCCGGTCTGGCATTGTGCATGGAGGATATCCAGCAGGATCTGGACCGGCGCAAACCGGGGACATCCCGGCACGTGACACAGCGCCGCGAACCGGACACGGTAGAAATACTGTCGGGGGTATTCGAAGGCAAAACCACGGGCACGCCCATTGCGTTGCTGATCCGCAACGAAGACCAGCGCAGCAAGGATTACAGCAAAATCATGGATACTTTCCGGCCGGGCCATGCGGACTATGTTTACTGGCAGAAGTATGGGATACGCGATTACCGCGGCGGCGGACGCGCATCCGCACGGGAAACCGCCGTGCGGGTGGCGGCAGCAGCCATCGCCCGAAAGTGGCTGCATACCCGATATGGCGTCGTGATACGCGGTTTCATGGCGCAGCTGGGACCGGTGGAGATTCCATTCAGACAGTGGGACGCAGTGCATCGGAATCCTTTTTTTGCCGCCGATCCCGATCTGGTCCCCCGTCTCGAGGAATACATGGACAGGCTGCGGAAATCCGGCGATTCCGTCGGCGCAAAAATCAGTGTCGTGGCGGAAGGTGTGCCCCCAGGCTGGGGTGAACCGGTATACGATCGCCTCGATGCCGAAATCGCCTATGGCATGATGAGCATCAATGCGGTAAAGGGCGTGGAGATCGGCGCAGGCTTTGCCGCGGTGAGCCAGACCGGGACCCAGCACTCTGATGAAATGACTCCCGGGGGTTTTCTGAGCAACAATGCGGGCGGCGTCCTGGGCGGGATCTCCACGGGACAGGATATCGTGGTCAACATCGCGGTCAAGCCGACCTCCAGCATACGCCTGGGGCGGCGCTCCATAGACAAGGCAGGCAAATCCGTGATCGTGGAAACCCATGGCAGACACGATCCCTGCGTCGGCATACGTGCGACTCCCATAGCAGAAGCCATGCTTGCCCTGGTGCTGATGGATCATGCCCTGCGCCATCGCGCACAGAATGCCGACGTGGTTTGCGCAACACCGATAGTACCGGGAAGCGCCGGCCGGCATGAAGCGGGTTCAGCCGGTTCCGTCCCCGGGTCGCTTCGGATGGAAAATCCGGATCCAGACGAGGCATAGGTACCGACCTTCGGGTTTGAACGTTCGGTAACTCGATCTTGCCGGCGCGCTGCGCGGGCGGGATCCTGTCCGGCGGGCCGATCACTTAGGGCAGCGCTGAACGAATCCTCGCTGAGCGCGTTGCTGTTAAAACCGGGATGATCATAAGGCGCGCGACGCAGGTCGTAGCTGGGACTACGATGCCAAGGAGCGCAACGCAATGGCCCCGAAGCGTCGCCCGAGGGGCCCCGCGAAGCGGGGATCGGGCAGCGGCGGGGGTGCCGGCCGCGCCAAAAGTGTACACGAGGCGCCAATAGCTCGCTACGGGGTCGCGTCTTCCTTCGGAAGATACTGCTCCGCCCTGCGCGGTCGTACCATTTGCGTCGCCGCCTTTCGCGCAACCCATCCCGCAAAGCCGCCGTCGCGCCAGCGGAGATTTATTCAGCGCTTCCTTGAGTTTCCAGAAAAACCCCGAAAGGTGTTTCATGAGCAGGGACGGGAGAGCCGATCAGAAAACCCTGCGCATAATCTATCTGCATTTTCTCGAGAACGGACAGGGTCGCGGCGTTTTCCACGAACTCGGCCGTCGTTTTCTTTCCGAATCCTCTCGCTACATCGCACAGTGCTTTTACCAGGATCTGGTCGTCCGGACTTTCGGCGAGATTTCTTATGAATGAACCGTCGATCTTCACGACATCGATCGGGAGCTGCCGGATGTAATAGAAGGAGGAGAAGCCGACGCCGAAATCGTCCAGTGTGAAACTGCAGCCCAGCTTCCGGATGGTTTCCATGAGTTCGCGGGCCGCTGGCAGGTCCTCCAGCGCGGCTGTCTCGGTGATCTCGAACATGAAGCCGGATGGCTTCGCCCCATGTTGAGCGAAGGCATCCTCCAGGATCGGCAGCAGTTCGGGGTCGTGGAACGCATGGGCCGACAGATTGATCGAAAAACGGACGTGATGCCCATGGCTCTGGATTTTCGCCGATTGCTCGATCGCTTTCCGCAGCACCATGTGATCGATGGCGTGAATAAGGCCGGTCTGTTCTGCTGCCGGGATGAAGAAGTGAGGCGCCAGAATGCTTCCGTCATTATCGAGCATGCGCAGCAGTATCTCGTAATGATCGATTGTTCTGCCGCCGATATGCATGATAGGCTGGAAATAGAACAGGAACTGATCGTGCAGAAGCGCATGTTCGATCTTTTCTTTCCAGTAAACCAGGGTATGCATGCGCTCACGCGTCTTCTCCTCGTTGGAAAAGAGATGCCAGCCGCTGCGTCCCGCTTCCTTGGCCTGGTACATAGCCAGGTCCGCCGCCGCGAGCAGATCATGGACGTTGTTGCCGTGCTCGGGAAAAAGCGCAATGCCGACACTGGCCGAAGCCTTGTGCGTCCGGCCGTTTATCGTGATCTTTCCCTGATTCAGGCTGGCGAGCGCGTTTTTTGCAACCTCTATCGCGCCGTCCGCAGTCGTCTGGGGCAATATCACGGCGAATTCATCGCCGCCCAGCCTGCCCAGAATGTCTACGCTGCGTATACTGTTGAGCAGCATGTGAGCAACCATCTTCAGCAAGGCATCGCCTGCCCTGTGCCCGCTGGTATCGTTTATATACTTGAATTGATCGAGATCGAGAAACAGTAGCGCACCCGAATGCTTGTAACGGGCAGCCAGATTCAGCATCTGCTCGAGCTCTTCCTGAAAACGGCGCCTGTTGAATAAATTCGTAAGGGGATCATGATCGGCCAGCCAGGCAAGCCGGCGCTCGGCACGCTTGTGTTCCGTCATGTCCAGCCCTACCGAGAGCATGGCGGGATCGTTGTCGGTATGCCGGGTAAGGCGCGAGTGCAGCCAGAGAATATGCCGTATGGAAGCGTCCTTGCACAGGATATTGGCCTCGTGCCGCAACTGTTCTCTGCGCGCCAGGCGCACTTCCTCGAGATGGGCCGGCAGATCGTGCAGCGTTCCATCCAGGGCGAGCAGTTCGAGAAAGGATTTACCATGGAGTTCTTTTTCGGAATACTGGACAAGCGTTTCCCCATAGGCATTCAGCGTGAGGATTTCACCGCGTGCGTTCTGGGTGATCACAATCACCTGTGCGATATCGAGCAGATTGTTGATGAAATCCCGTTCTTTACCCAGTTCTTCCATCTTGCTTGCCAATATTCGCGTGCGGTCGGCAACCTGGTCTTCCAGCATTTCAAGCTGGTACGACAGGGCTACCGCCGTTTCATCGAGCATGTCGATTTCGTCTTTTATCCTGGGCTTCTGAGTGCCGGGATGAAGCGCGCCCCGGAAATTCTCAAAGTTGCTGCGGGCCAGAAGCGGCAGTGTGAAGACGATGTGCTTAAGGCGCGACAACGGTCCCGTCAGGATCACGAACAGCAGTACTTCGGAAAACAGGAGTCCAAGCAGGCCTATTACCATGTTCTGCTGTGTCGAGGTGCGAACGGTACGGATAGTGGAGGTAATATCGGTAACGACGATGAAATGGGCTTTGTCGAACGCTTTTGTTTTTTCCAGCAGCAGCGGTTTTATGTGCAGGTGCTTGTGGTCCGCGGAAGTCTGGATGCCATCTTTCAGTTGGTCGAAATCGGGATACTGTGCCGCTATCATGCGAAGAACGCCAATGTCCATTTCCTTGCTATGGGCTGCGATCCGGGCATTCCACTCCGGGATTCTCATCTCGGCCGCAGACGTGTTCCCAGGCTCTCCTATCAGCAAAGCGATATCCGCTCCTGAAATCCCCTTGAAGCCCAGGATTGCATCCACCAGGGATACTCCGATAACGACGACACCAACACTGTTGCCTTCGACCAGCAAGGGCGCCACGGCAAACTGCATGCAATTCTTCTCGCAGGTTCGAGGGCTGATGGGCCTTTCCCGCCCATTCACCTCGCGGACCCAGCCGAGCATTATCCTGTCGTGCGCGTCGGATTCAGACTCGCCCCAGCTCGCCAGCAGCCGGTTCGATTGATCATAAAAGCGCAGCAGTTCGATTCCCTTGTTGATCTGGAGCGATGCCCAATAAGGATCGAACGCTCCGGAAACTTTTGCTGAGCTGCCTCCCAGCAGACCCGTCCCCATTCCTTCCAGCGAAGGGAGCAATTCGGCGAACTGGTGCAGATTCTTGGAAATCTGATCCAGCAGTCCTTCTACTTCGCTCGCATAACGCTGGTGCTGCGCGCTTCTCTGGCTTTCGAAGTCATTGATCAGGCTCAGATAGGTGATGCCGGTAAAAGAAACCACAATAGCGATCAGTATCAGGCTGCTCAGCAGCATGACTTTCCACTTCAGGCCCAGAAAGTTATAGGGCCCGGAACCTTCCGTGCCATTTCCCTGAACCGAACCTGTTTGCGGATGCTTTTCCATCAATGACTAGAATCGGTAGGAGCCGAGGATCGAGAACAGATTCCAGTGCTGTTCCGAGCCTGCGACGCCTCCGGCCGGGTTATCCAGTGTCGAAAGCCAGGCTGTACCGTTGACACGGTGGTATTCCGCACGCAGCATGAATTCCGGCGTAATGTTCCAGCGCAGCCCCACCGTAATATCCTTGGCGAAGCGGCTATATGCCGGCCCACCGGTTTCAGCGGCCCATTTCTTTCCGCGCCGGTCATCGCTGTTCGTATACAGAACATCGTACCGCAGCACTGCTTCCCACTCCGGATTGAGGCGATAGGTGCCCTGGAGATAATAACTCTCTCCATAAAAATCCAGATTGAGGTTGGATACGCCAAAGTTCTGGTACTTGAAGTGGCGGATAGCGTATTCCGAGGTGAGGCTCCAGCGTTCGGCGTTATATTGGGCCAGGATAATCAAAGGGGTGAAACGGATGGTGCCGGACTGAAGCGAATCCCCCGCTGCAGGTGCATACCCCAGGTTCAGTTGGCCTCCGCTGAATCCCAGGCGGAGCCTCCCTTCGTCCAGTTCGTATATCGCTCGACCGATATACAACATCTCGGGCGTAAGATGACCGGCCCTGTCTTGACCCAGCAGCGCCGCCTCCGTTTCCGCGCCACCGGCCAGCGGCCGACCGACTCCGCCCTGAAAGGAAAGGTTTCCAAGGTCGGAACGATATTCACCATACAGATGTCCGCCATCGGCGGCAATTGCGAGCTTGCGGGTGCGATCGAAGTAGATGGACTGTGGCAGAAGTATGCTCGGACGGGTAAAAGGTACATCGCGGGTATCGTTATATAACCCGAGGGGATTTTTCATCCTGCCGAGGCGTATCCCGAGCTGGTTGCCTTCCTCGGCAAAGAGCGTGTAATCGATGAATCCGTAATCGAGGCGGATATTGCCCGGACTGCCTTCTCCCGCCCAGCGTGAGAGTCCTTGCACCGAGAATTGCAATCTGGGCAGCGGCCGCATCGAAGCGTTCAAGCCCAGTTCCCGGAAATCGAAACTGCCGCTATCGGAACTGCTTTTTCCAAACACGTTATTCCCGGTACTCTTCAGCCAGGCCTGGCTTATGAAGCCATGTATCTGCAAGTTTTGGGGCAGGTTTTGCGGGATGGGCAGCTTCTGCGCATGAACCGTGCCGCCCCACAGGACCGCTACCACGACCATGAGCCGGGCAGTATCTGCAAAACACTTTTGCGCGTGGTTACTTGATCTGGAGTACATTGACCTTACCATCTATTCTGGATCGCGGCAGATAGCCGACCGCACCAGGCGTGCTCGCCACCCTGGCAAGCATCTCCTCCGGGGTGGCAACCGTTTCAGGCGCCTGGCCGGTACCGGAAAATACCAGTCGATCCCATGCCGCACGAAGCTGATAGGGGAAGACGTTCAGTTTTTCTTTCGAGAAGGCAGTGTGCAGGGATGTTTCATCCGGCATCACGAACACTTTTATGGAAGTGCCGTCCGGCCAGGCGTGCAGGCGCATTCCGAAAATGGCGCGCAGAGAACCCTTCGAGAGTGTTTTTTCACTGACGCCGGGATGCGTTACGATTTCATATGGCTCTGTGGCCCCCGCAATGCCAAAAGCATATAGAGTGCCGAATAGCAGATACACGAACAGGATAAAGCGTCTGATATTTTTTTTAGTTCTCACGATTTATTTTGTTCGGCATCGCGCAGTGCCGAGGCTGGGCTGGAGTGGGGAGAACGTCTGATCAGAAAAGGTTAAACGGAGAATATGGAATCAGGCGGTGACATATCGATGGGCCAGGCACAGCTTCTCATTTTCGGCACTCGGCCATAACGGAGGAAACGGGGACCGAAACCGGCATGCCCGTTTCATACTTTGGGCCGATTCTGCCATAATCGGTCAGAAGCTCCCAAATGTGTCGATGATCTTTATACACTGCGTCCAGCATATGGGTCAGATTGACGTAATAGGGTCGGCGCTGGCCATGATGCTCGGCTATCGGTCCGGCTGGATGCTGTTGAAGCCCGAAGGGAACCAGCAATCTGTTCAACGCGGGGTCCATTATTGATAGCCAGTGGTTGATATTGTGCCCGGCGGACATCCGTATGAGGCCGACTACGAGCGCCAGGACAGGATGAGGGAAGCGCCGGAGCTTTTTCGTCTCGCTTTGCTCAACGACTATTCCGCGCTCTACCTGCTCATTATCGCTTTTTCGTCGTCGAAACCCTCGAACGATGAGCAGACGCGAGATTTCCGCCGTATGCAGTCGGGGCAACGCAGCAATGTCGAAGAGCATCGGATCAAACCGTGTATGTTCCTCGATCGGAAAGGGCTTGAAAGGGTTTACGGGATCCGGCAGGATGAGCCGGGCAGTCCCTACGAAGTCACCGGAGGGGCGGTGCTGAAGGAGGATATGCGATGAATGATCATCAAAACTGTCGCGTTCATATCCGTCGGGATAGAGCGACGCATCGAAACCCGGCAGGCGCTGTTCTATGCAGAGCACCTGGTAGCGCAAGCGAAACACTTCGCGCAATAATTCCGGGGAATTGGCGTCGATTACTTCAAAGTATTCGTGAAAAGCGGCCACCACATCATTCATTTGGATGAGCTCAGGTAACTTTAATCGAAATTGATGAATTTTAAAATTGGGTGAATAACGGAAGCTCTTTACTGGGAGCATAATGTTCTTAACGGCAGGAATCGGCCGCACTTTATATGAGCAGATCATCAAAGA
>CAZYYR010000086.1:0-9347 GCA_964651465.1 uncultured Nitrosospira sp. | reverse complement strand
CTGCTTAAGGACATCACGCCGGCAGTGGTCAACATCTCTGTGCTGACGCGTTCCGCGATTGAAGAGAATCCGCTGTTCCGTGATCCGTTTTTCCGCCGCTTTTTCAACTTGCCCGAACAGGCAGAGCGTCCCGAGCGAAGTGTGGGCTCAGGCGTGATCGTAGATGCCGCCAGAGGCTATGTCGTTACGAACTACCATGTCATCAAGGATGCCCAGCAGGTGGTCGTCACCCTCAAGGACAGGCGCCAGTTTCAGGCAAAGCTCGTGGGAACGGACCCGGGGACCGATATTGCGCTTCTGAAGATCGATGCCCGGAACCTGCAGGCAATCCGACTCGGCGACTCCGATTTGCTCAACGTGGGTGATTTCGTGGTTGCGATCGGTAATCCGTTCGGTCTGGGACAGACGGTGACTTCCGGGATTGTGAGCGCGCTGGGCCGCAGCGGGCTGGATATCGAAGGTTATGAGGATTTCATACAAACCGACGCATCCATCAACCCGGGCAATTCCGGCGGTGCGCTGGTCAATCTCAAGGGTGAGCTCGTCGGCATCAATACGGCGATCATCGGTCCATCCGGGGCGAATGTCGGGATCGGCTTCGCGGTGCCGAGCGTCATGGTCAAGGCTGTGCTGGATCAGATCGCTCGCTTTGGCGAAGTGCGCCGTGGCAGGCTGGGCGCCAGCAGCGAGGACATCACGCATGATCTGGCCGCATCCCTGGATCTGGGGTCTACGGAGGGAGCGATCATCAGTACCGTCGAGCCGGGTTCTCCGGCGGAGAAGGCGGGCCTGAAACCGCGGGATGTGGTGACCACGGTAAACGGCAAGGCGGTGAGAAGCTCTATCGACTTGCGCAACAAGATCGGACTGATGCCGATCGGGGAGACGGTCAATCTCGGGCTGATCAGGAATGGCAAGCCCCTGGCGGCCAAAGTAAAGATAGCCAAGCCTCCCGAGCCCGAAAGCAGCGAGGCGGAAACCGTGCCTCAGCTGGCGGGCGCAACGGTCGCCAATCTCAAGCCCGGATCGCCGCGGGGGGCTGAAGGTGTACTGGTGACACAGGTCGATGCCAGCAGCCCGGCCTGGCGGCATGGCATCCGACCGGGCGATATCATCATTGGGGTGAACCGGAGAAAAGTCCGCACTGTGAAGGAATTTCTTGCAGCGGTACAAACGAACGAGGACAGGATATTCCTGACCGTGCTGCGAGGAGATTTCAGAGTGACGATCCTGATCCGGTAACACAGCCGCTGCTTTCTCTTTCCAGTCGTCCGTTTGTCTGCTTGGCATGGATCCCGTTCGTGGTGTCGGCGAGCGCATCGGCGCGACTCATGGTCACCGCCAATCTCCTTATGCGCGTATCGGGAATTCCCGTTCGCGGTATAATTTAACGTTCCTTATCGTCCTCGAAAGCGAAGCTCCATGCAGGAAAAATATCATCCCCAGGAAATCGAAGCGGAAGCGCAGCAATACTGGCGTGAAACGGATGCCTTCAAAGCTGCCGAGGTGACGGAAAAGCAGAAATACTACTGCCTTTCCATGTTTCCGTACCCGTCTGGAAAGCTGCACATGGGGCACGTGCGCAATTACACGATAGGGGATGTACTCTCACGCTACTACCGCATGCGAGGCTACAACGTCCTGCAGCCGATGGGTTGGGATGCCTTCGGTCTGCCGGCGGAGAATGCGGCGATGCAGAACGGCGTGCCGCCTGCGAAATGGACCTACGACAACATTGCGTACATGCGCAACCAATTGCAGAGCCTCGGATTGGCTATAGACTGGAGCCGCGAGTTTGCGACCTGCGACCCGGATTATTACCGCTGGAACCAGTGGCTGTTTTTGCGCATGCTGGAGCAAGGCCTGGCTTACCGGACGACGGGGACAGTCAACTGGGATCCGGTCGATCAGACGGTGCTTGCCAACGAGCAGGTGATCGACGGCCGTGGCTGGCGTACCGGGGCCACAGTGGAAAAGCGCGAGATCCCCATGTACTACATGAAGATCACCGCGTACGCAGACGAGTTGCTGGATGCACTGGATACGCTGCCGGGATGGCCGGAACGGGTCAAGACCATGCAGGCCAACTGGATCGGCAAGAGTTTCGGGGTCGACGTGACGTTTCCGGCCGATAGCGCATCCGGCATGCCACAGCCTTTGAAAGTCTTCACCACGCGTGCCGATACGCTGCTGGGCGCGACCTATGTCGCCGTGGCGGCGGAGCATCCGGTTGCGCTGCATGCGGCACGGAACCGTCCCGATCTCGCCGCGTTCATCGAGGAGTGCAGGCACGGGGCCACCATGGAAGCGGAAGTGGCTACGCAGGAAAAGAAGGGCATGGACACGGGACTGTCCGTCCTCCATCCGTTGACGGGAGAAAAGCTTCCCGTATGGATTGCCAACTATGTGCTGATGGGTTACGGCGAAGGGGCGGTAATGGCCGTCCCTGCGCATGATGAACGCGATTTCGAGTTTGCGACGAAATATTCGCTGCTGATAAAGGCCGTGATCAAACCAGCGGATTCTGACCTGCCGGTTCCGCTCGCCCAAGCCTACGTGGAGCATGGCATCACGTTTGATTCAGGCCGGTTTTCCGGTCGGGATTTTCACGCGGCCGTGGACGCGATTGCAGCGGCGCTGCAGGAGCAGGGGTTGGGTGAAAAGCGGGTGCACTACCGGCTGCGTGACTGGGGCATTTCCCGTCAGCGCTACTGGGGCTGCCCGATTCCGCTCGTCTATTGCGATGCATGCGGAGTGGTGCCGGTGCCGGACGAACAGCTTCCGGTCGTCCTGCCCGAAGATCTGGTTCCCGATGGCTCGGGGAATCCACTGGCGAAAACGCGGTCCTTCCATGAGTGCGGCTGTCCGCGCTGCGGCAAACCGGCGCGGCGCGAAACGGACACGATGGATACGTTCGTCGATTCTTCCTGGTATTACATCCGCTACGCCTGTGCCGGGCAGGATAATGCCATGGTCGATGATCGGGTGGACTACTGGCTGCCCGTGGATCAATACATCGGAGGCATCGAACACGCCATCCTGCATCTGCTCTATTCCCGCTTCTGGAGCAAGGTCATGCGCGATCTCGGACTGGTCATCTTCGACGAGCCTTTCGGGAACCTGTTGACGCAGGGGATGGTGCTGAACGAATTTTTCTTCAGGAAGACCGAAGCGGGACGCATCGTCTACTTCAATCCGGCGGAAGTCGATATCGAAACCGACGAGCAGGGGCGGCGCACAGGCGCGCGGCTGCGCTCGGATGGCCAGCCGGTCGAATCGGGTGGTATCGGCACCATGTCGAAATCGCGAAACAATGGCGTGGACCCGCAGAAACTGGTGGAGCTGTATGGAGCGGACACGGCGCGGCTGTTCATGATGTTCGCCAGTCCGCCGGAACAGACGCTCGAGTGGGCGGATACGGGCACGGAGGGCGCTTTCCGCTTTCTGAAACGGTTATGGAAGCAGATCTATGACCATGTGCAGGCGGGGGTGGTGAATGCTTCGACACGAAGCGATCATCTCGTTTCCGAACTGAAGGCCCTGCGCTTCCAGTTGCATCAGACGATCGATAAGGTGGGCGACGACTTTGGCAGGCGCCATACTTTCAATACCGCTATCGCAGCCGTCATGGAGCTCATGAATGCATTGGCAAAACTGGATGATTCCAGCCCGGCGGCCCGCAGCCTGATGCAGGAAGCGTTGGAAAAAGTCGTCCTGCTCCTCTCGCCCATCGTTCCACATATCTGCCATGCCTTGTGGCGCGAACTCAAGCCGGGCACCGAACTGCTCGATCAGCCCTGGCCGCAGGCGGACAGCGAAGCGCTGATACAGGACGAAATCGAGCTGATCGTCCAGGTCAACGGCAAGCTGCGCGGAAGGCTGAGGATTGCGAGCAATACGAAGCCGGCGGATATCCAGCGTCTCGCGCTGGAAAACGACCAGGCGCAGAAATTCATTGCCGGAAATACCGTCAAGAAAGTGGTGCTGGTGCCCGGCAGACTGGTCAACATCGTTATCTGATGGAGTCATGAACGAAGTCGCGCTACGCGGCACGGGACAGCAGGATGGCCATTCCGTGTGCGCACTGAAATGAGGAACGCATCCATGAAAAAACTCCTGCCGTTCATATGCTGCCTGCTGCTCGCTGCCTGCGGCTTTCAACTCCGCGGTACGGCTACCCTTCCATTCAAGACGCTCTATGTATCTTTTCCTGCGGGGCAGCCGATAGGCGCCGATATCATTCGCCTCGTCCGGGCGGGCTCGACAACCCGCGTGGTGGACACTGCAAAAAAAGCCGAAGCCACACTGGAAATCATGCGCGTAGCCAATGACAGACAGATCATGTCGGTATCCGGAGGGGGGCGGGTGCGCGAATTCGAATTGAATTACCGGGTGTCTTTCCGCCTCCTCGACTCGAACGGAATGGAGCTGATTCCCGCGAACGAGATCGTGCTCCGCCGCATCATGCCGTACACGGATGCTCAAGTCGTGGCGAAAGAGGGGGAAGAGGCCATGCTGATCAGGGAAATGCAAAGCGATTCGGCGGCGCAGATCATGCGCCGGCTGCAAGCCGTGAAAATAGCATCAGGCAGTTGACGATCCCGGATCATGCGCGTTACGCCCGAGCATCTTTCCCGGCATCTCGAAAAACAACCTGCACCGCTCTGGACCGTCTTTGGCGATGAGCCGCTGCTCGCTATCGAAGCGGCGGACCTGATTCGCTTACGGGTGCGTCAGGCCGGTTACAGCGAGCGGGAAATTTTCACGGTCGATCAGCAGTTCAGCTGGGCGGAATTGCAGCAGCGTGGCAACAGCCTGTCTCTGTTCGGCGAAAAACGTATAATGGATATCCGTATCCCGTCGGGGAAGCCGGGGTTGCAGGGCGGTGCGGCGATAGAGCAGTATTGCAGCTCATTGCCGCCTGATACCGTTACGCTCGTGACCTTGCCCAGGATAGATCAGCAGGGTCAGGCGGCAAAATGGTTCAAGGCGCTGGAGAAGGCAGGAATGATGGTTTCGGTATCTCCAGTGGAACGCAACCGGCTACCCGTGTGGATCCGTCAGCGGCTGAGCATGCAGGGGCAGGATGCCGAAGCCGACACACTGCAGTTTCTCGCGGACAAGGTTGAAGGTAACCTGCTTGCCGCCTATCAGGAGCTGAGGAAACTGGCATTGCTTTATCCGGCAGGTCCGCTCTCCTTCGATGAGGTCAAGGATGCTGTGCTGGATGTTGCCCGCTACGATGTCTTCAAGCTGTCCAGTGCGATGGTGGCGGGCGACACCGCCCGGTACGTGCGGATTCTGGAAGGATTGCGTGGCGAAGGAATGGCCCTGCCGCTGATCGTCAATACGCTCGCCGGGCAGATTCGCCTGCTGACCATGATCCGAAAAGGACTGGATCACGGGAAATCTGCCGTCCAGGCGATGAAGCAGGTCAGAATATGGCGGGATCAACAGAGCCTCATGGAAAGTGTGGCAAGGCGCCTGAATCAGAAGCAGCTGGCAGCGGCCTTGGCGCATGCCGCCAGAATAGACCGGATCGGCAAGGGCGTGGGAAAGGGCGATGCGTGGGACGAACTGCTGCAACTGGGGCTGCGTTTTTTACCCCCAGGGCGCCGCTAGGGTTCCTTTCCGGCTGGATCGTTTCCATGCCTGACACATACTACTCGAAACGCACTCTTCCTTGGTGGGCGGGATGTCTGGTTCCGATCTCACCCGGGGTTGGTTGGCTACCGCCTCATTGTCATCAAATGGAATCGACGCATGGATATCATCGACATCAAGACCTACATGGAATCAGTCGGGCGCGAGGCGCGACGCGCTTCACGTCTTGTCGCCCGGGCCGAGACCGCAGCCAAGAACGAGGCCCTGACTCAAATGGCGAAAGCCATCCAGCGGGACGAGAAGCTGCTGCTGGCGGCGAATGCAAGAGATATAGAAAATGCCCGAAGCCGGGGATTGGAGCCGGCCATGGTCGACCGCCTGACGCTCACGCCCAAGAGTATCGCAGGCATGGCGGAAGGACTCTTCCAGATTGCAGCGCTGGCCGATCCGGTAGGCGAAATCAGCGAACTGAAGTATCGCCCATCCGGCATCCAGGTTGGAAAAATGCGCGTTCCACTCGGCGTGATCGGTATCATTTATGAAGCGCGCCCCAATGTCACGGCGGATGCTGCCGGCTTGTGCCTTAAAGCAGGCAACGCAGCGATACTGCGCGGAGGATCGGAAGCCATTCACAGCAACCGGGCCGTTGCTGCCTGCGTGAAGGAAGGCCTGGGATCGGCAGGGCTGCCGGAAACGGCGATACAGGTGATCGAAACGACCGACAGGGCTGCAGTGGGTGAACTCATCACCATGCAGGGGTTTGTCGATGTCATCGTCCCGCGTGGGGGCAAGGGCCTGATCGAGCGCATTTCCAGGGAGGCTCGCATTCCCGTCATCAAGCACCTCGACGGTGTATGCCATGTATATATCGACGAAGACGCGGACCTGGATAAGGCCATTCGCGTTGCGGACAATGCCAAGACGCAGCGCTACGGCACCTGCAATACCATGGAAACACTGCTGGTGCACGAGAATATCGCCGGCGAAGTCCTGCCTGCGCTATGTGGGATTTACCTGGAAAAAGGCGTGGAATTGCGCGGCGACGCCGCTTCGCGCGCGATTGTCCAGGAGATGAAGGAGGCAACGGAAGAAGACTGGTATACCGAATATCTCGCCCCGGTCCTGAGCGTGAGGGTGGTGAGCGGACTGGATGAGGCCATGGAGCATATCGCGGCGTATGGCTCGCAGCACACGGATTCGATCATTACCGAGAACTACGGTTGCGCACGCCGGTTTTTGCGCGAAGTGGATTCAAGCTCGGTGATGGTGAATGCTTCCACCCGTTTTGCCGATGGTTTCGAATATGGTCTTGGCGCCGAAATCGGTATTTCCACGGACAAAATACATGCGCGCGGCCCGGTGGGCCTCGACGGATTGACCAGCCAGAAATTCATCGTGCTGGGCGACGGACATATCCGGAACTGAGGGTCGACAGCAGTGCAAAGGTCTGCAGTAGTTGCCCGTATTCCGATAATGAAGCGATGTCTGACTTGAATTCCGAACGGAGTGCCATCGGCCTTGTTCCTGTTTGTTTGGTGTGAATTCAAGCATGTGGCTACCGCAAGTATGGATGTGCGGACGAAGACCGAGTCCTGCGGCGGGGAGGTGGCATGACGGAAATATGCGGTTATTTATATCTTCCATTGTTTATGATTTGTTTTTCTCCTGAAACCAGGTATCAGCTTACCTGAACTTCCAGAACCGGATTTGATTCCGAAGAATACTTCTCAGATATGGAAAATTTGACGGAAATACGTATTCCCGACATTGGCGACTTTAAGGACGTTTCCGTCATCGAGGTGCTCGTAAAACCGGGCGACGAGATTGAAAAGGAAACCTCTCTCATCACGCTTGAAACCGACAAGGCAACGATCGAAGTCCCCTCTCCCCAGGCAGGCATCGTGAAAGAGCTCAAGGTCAAGGTCGGCGACAAGGTATCGGAAGGGTCACCCATACTTGCTCTGGAAACCGCGGAAGCAACAAGGGAAGCGCCCGAACAGTCCGAACAGTCCAAGCCGTCCGAACCGGCAGAGCCCCCTGCGGCGGTGGTTGAACCGACGGAAACGGCTGCGCCCGAGGGGTCGGTTGAACGATCTGCGGCCCACATCGTGGCTGCATCGCAAGCGGATGAAACAGCCGTGGCTTCCGTCAAGGCTGCTGCAGCCGCTCAGAAATCCATCCCTTCCCCTCAGGCTCCTGCTGTTCCGCAAAGTGACATTCATGCTGATGTGGCAGTGCTGGGCGCGGGACCGGGAGGATATACCGCAGCATTCCGTGCAGCCGACCTTGGCAAGAAGGTCGTATTGATCGAACGCTATTCCACGCTCGGCGGGGTGTGCCTCAATGTCGGCTGTATTCCCTCCAAGGCGCTTCTGCACATTGCCAAGGTCATCACTGACGCGGAGGAAGCGGTGCATCAGGGTATTGGTTTCACCCGGCCCGCCATCGAAATAGACAAGTTGCGCAGCTGGAAAGACAGTGTCACGGGCAAGCTCACCAGGGGCCTATCCGGATTGGTCAGGCAGCGCAAGGTGAAGGTCGTGCAGGGAAAAGGCAGGCTCACCTCACCCAACATGATCGAAGTGGAAACCGCCGATGGAATCAAAACCATATCGTTCGAAAACTGCATCATTGCCGCGGGCTCGAGCGCGGCGCGCATTCCCGGGTTTCCATACGATGACCCGCGCATCATCGACTCCACCGGCGCATTGAAGCTGGAGGATATACCGAAGCGCATGCTCATCATCGGCGGCGGTATCATCGGGCTGGAGATGGCTACCGTTTACGATGCGCTGGGCAGCAGGATCAGTGTGGTGGAACTGATGGACCAATTGATTCCAGGTGCGGATGGCGACCTCGTCAGGCCGCTGCAAAAGCGCATACAGAAGCGCTACGAAGCCATCTATCTCAAAACCAAGGTTGCCGGGATCGAGCCCCGGGAAGAAGGATTGCGGGTCACCTTCGAAAGCGTATCGGAGAGCCCCACACCCGAACCGCAGGTCTACGACCGGGTACTGATGGCGGTGGGGCGGCGTCCCAACGGTCGGGATATCAGTGCCCAGAGCGCAGGCATCAACGTCGATGAACGGGGCTTCATTCCAGTGGACAGGCAGCTTCGCACCAGTGTCCCGCATATTTTTGCCATTGGCGACATTGCCGGCGAACCCATGCTGGCGCATAAGGCTTCCCATGAAGGCAAGCTCGCGGCGGAAATCATCGGCGGAGGTGAAAAAATGAAAAACGCCGCGTTCGATGCGCGCGCCATTCCTTCTGTCGCTTATACCGATCCCGAAATCGCCTGGATGGGTCTCACAGAAACCGAGGCCAGCAAGCAGGGAGTGGAGTACGAAAAAGCGGTGTTTCCCTGGGCAGCAAGCGGCCGCGCCCTGGCGATGGCGCGCGAAGAGGGAATGACGAAACTGCTGCTGGACAAGAAAACACGCCGCATCCTCGGTGCCGGCATGGTGGGCGTCAACGCCGGAGAACTCATCGCCGAAACGGTGCTGGGCCTGGAAATGGGCGCCAATATGGAAGACATTACCCTCACCATCCATCCGCACCCCACCTTATCCGAAACGGTGTTTTTCGCTGCTGAAATCGCGGAAGGGACCATCACCGATCTCTATATGCCAAAGAAATAAACCGGCTGATTTCCAGTCATCCGGAAAAAGTTCCAGGATGTTCATTTAAACACCATGAGGAAGCCGAAACCCACCAGCAGCATGGCGAGGATATGAATTACA
>CAZYYR010000085.1:4109-9468 GCA_964651465.1 uncultured Nitrosospira sp. | reverse complement strand
TGACTATTTCGGCGACCCGCAGGTCCCTCAGCGTTTTCGATGCGGTCTCGACCGCGTTTTTGGCGGCATCCTCCCAGGATATCCTGCTGGTTCCGATGATCTCCGTGACGCGATAGATGCTGTCTCCTGGCATGACTGTTCTCCTCTGTAAGGTAGCAAAAAAGCTCAGCGCATCGAAGCGCTCCCTTTCAGTTTAGGTCAATATCGGCGCACTGCAATCCCGATTTGACAAACTTACAGAATCGGAACGGGAACGGAACTGCCGGACCTGCGCCTGGGCGGTCACATGAGTCTGCGACGCGATCCTTTGCGTCCTGCCTCGTCAGGATCATCCTGGCACTACACGGTCCCGAATGTGCCCGAGGGCTTCTTCCACCTGATCGATCAGAATGAGGCACAGCTCTCCGGCTTTCAGATTGTCGAAGGCCGCATCGATGGCCCCCAGCTCCCCCCGGATTTCCGTCACCCGGCGGGTGCGTTTCGCTTTCTCCAGGCCCTGCCGCAAAAGGCTCAGCACCTCGCCATCGGCCCGGCCCCGCTGGCACTGGTCCTGATAAAGGACGACCTCATCGAAAACGTCTCCAAGGATTTCGGTCTGCTCGCGGATGTCTTCGTCACGGCGATCGCCAGCTCCACTGATCACCACGGAACGACGCTTGGCCGGCATTTTGTCAATGGCATGCACGAGCGCGCGGATCGCATCCGCATTATGCCCGTAATCGGCAATAAGGGTCGCTCCCCGGTGGTTGAAGAGATTGAAGCGTCCCGGTGCAGTCAGGGTGTCCCCGACGAAATTCCCCAATCCCGCCTGAATGATCTGCCAGTCCAGACCCAAAGCCCAGCCTGCTCCGATGGCTGCCATCGCGTTCTCGATCTGAAACGCGATCGAGCCATGCTGCGTGATCGGTATTCCGGCGAGCGGAATGCGATGTTCCGCGACGCCTTCTGCCGCGACAATGAAATCGCCGCTCACATAGATGACACGCTTGCGCCGCGCCCGGTGCTTGACGAGAACAGGGTGATCGGAACCGCGGGCGAAAAAGATCACTTTTCCGGGACAGTAAGCGGCCATCGCGGCCACGGCAGGATCAGCCGCATTCAATACCGCAGTGCCGGTACGGGGTGTGACATTCTGGACGACTACACGCTTGACTGCAGCCAGATCCTCCACCGTATGGATGTGGGAGAGGCCCAGATGATCGCCTCTGCCTATGTTCGTCACCACCGCGACATCACAGCGATCGAAACCCAATCCTTCGCGAAGAATGCCGCCACGGGCCGTTTCAAGCACGGCGGCATCGGCGTCGGGGTGGAGCAGAACTTTTTTTGCACTTTTGGGGCCGCTGCAGTCGCCTGTATCGATGCGCAGGCCATCAATATACACCCCATCCGTACTGGTCATGCCGACGCGCATGCCCTGGCAATCGAGAATATTGGCGATCAGGCGCACCGTCGTGGTCTTGCCATTGGTGCCCGAAACAGCGACGACGGGAATGCGCCCATCGTCACCCTTCCTGAATATGCTCCCGATAATCGCCTCCCCCACGGCACGACCTTTGCCGAAGGATGGCTGCAAGTGCATGCGGAGACCTGGCGCAGCATTGACTTCGATAACGGCGCCCTGTCCGTCCAGCGGTCTGGATACGCTCTCGCAGACCACATCCACTCCGCAGATATCGAGGCCGACCATTTGCGCAGCTGCTTCAACGCAGGCTGCAAACTCGGGGTGGACTTCGTCGGTCATGTCCGTAGCCGTTCCGCCGGTGGAGAGATTTGCGTTATTGCGCAGGAGGATTCGCGTGCCCTGCGGAGGCACCGATTCAGGTGTCAATCCGTCGGTTGCAAGCAAGGCAAGCGCGATATCATCGAGATGGATTCTTGTGAGTGCATTTGCATGTCCTTCGCTGCGGCGGGGATCCCTGTTGATCTGCTCCACCAGCTGACTGATACTATGCACCCCATCTCCCACGACTTGGGGCGGATCGCGCCGCGCAGCGGCAATCAGCCTGTTACCGATCACGAGCATGCGAAAGTCATGGCCGGGAACAAAACGCTCAACCAGAACCTTGCCGTTGATTGCAGCCGCCGCCAAATACGCCACTTCCACCTGCTCGCGGCTCACCAGGTTCACGGTTACCCCCCGCCCCTGATTCCCATCCTGGGGTTTGACGACGACGGGACCGCCGATTTCGCACGCAGCCATCCACGCATCGGCGGCGCTTTCCACCGGTCTGCCTGGCGCAATGGGGATGCCGGCTGCATCCAGGAGCAGCCTGGTCAATTCCTTATCCTGTGCAACGGATTCGGCCACCAGACTCGTCAGGCTGGTCTCCGCCGCCTGAATACGGCGTTGCCGGCTTCCCCAGCCAAACTGTACGACACTGCCATCGGTGAGGCGCCGAAACGGTATTCCGCGGGCAATAGCGGCATGGATGACCGCGTTGGTGCTGGGCCCGGGACGTATTTCCTCATACAGATCACGCAGGCGATTCAATGCATCGGTCAGATCGAACGGACGGCTTTCGCCCGACGCAATACACAGCTGTTCGGCAAGCTCGACGGCAAGCCTGCCCACCGCCTCTTCACTGCATTCAACTACGACCTGGTACACCCCTGCCTCAAGCGTACGAACCGTTTTGCTGAAGGCCACCGGGCATCCCGCCTGCACTTGCAGGCTGAACGCCGCAAGCTCGAGAGCATGCACCGGCGTGGCGGCTTCCAGATAGCCAGGATGGAAATCGACCTGGGGAAAACGATCGCGCAACCGGCTCAGGAATTCGGGCATTTCCGCAATGGAGAGATCGCCGGCATTGCAGAAAACGGTCGCCTCGATGGCTGTACGGGAACTCCACCGGTTGGGACCACGCAACGCCCGAACGCGGGATACCCGCAATGAAAACTCACCCCGTGCTTCCCTGTCCGCAAATATGGCCGATTCGATCTTCACGCTCCGTTCCCTGTCAAATTCCCGAAATTCCGTATCCCGGCCCGCATGAGCACGGGCTCGATGCCCAGTGCCCACGCGGCGGCGATTGCCGCAAGCACGTTCTCCGCATGCAGAATCACGCTTCCGTCGTCGCCGGGAGGAATATCAGCCAGTTTGCCCAACGTCAGCTCCTTCAAACCGTCAGCCAGGACGATTTTCCCATCCCGCATGATTACCGCCCGCTTTCCCTGCACGCCATTGACCCCCGCCGTTCCGAGCAAGCGGTGCGACTGTACGACAGGCAATTCGGAATCGAGGCTGAAATAGATGACCTCTCCATTGCATAACGCTGACATTTCCACAAGCATCGGTTCCCGGGCATTGAGCACGGCAGCGCCATCGGGAACCACCACATCCACCTGTGTACGGAGAATGTCGAAAACCTGCTTGGGTGTCTCGACGTACTGTCCATAATGTCGTGTCACCTCGACATTGGTCACGACACCGACACGACAGCCATCGTAGGGCAGTCCTTCATGCAGGATACTGTCGCTGTCATTCTCGAAAACCGCAGCTTCAACCGAACGGTTCATCAGGACATTCCGGGCCCACTTCCATTCGCAGTGGTTCCCCTTGTGGACCTGCCTCTGATCGAGATAAAGGCCGTCGCTGCATGCCAGTCCGGCATATTTTCCAGATAACGCGAGCAGCTGTGCAATGAGGCGCGCCACGGCGGTTTTGCCGTAACTGCCGGTGACCCCGACAACCGGAATGCGGCCATCGTTGTGATCCGGGAAGAGATGGTCGACAATGGCTTCGCCCACGGGGCGAGGAATCCCGATGGCGGGTTTGATGTGCATCAGCAGGCCGGGACCGGCATTCACTTCGACGATCGCTCCACCTTGGCCGGCAAGCGGCTGCGAAATATCGCCGGCCACGAGATCGATGCCCGCAATATCGAGCCCGACAATACGGGCCGCGAGCGAAGCGGCCGCGGCAGTGTCCGGATGAACCTGGTCTGTGACGTCGAATGCGTGGTTGCCGTTGCGTTGAATCAGAACTTCCTGGCCATCCGCCGGCACGGAGTTGATGGTGAAGCCCTGGCGGAGAAGTTCCATTATCGTGACGCCATCCAGGGAGACCGAATTCAGCGGATGATCTTCCGTCATGCCCCGCCGTGGATCGGAATTGATCTGGTTGCGGATCAGTTCGCCGATAACGGATCTGCCGTCGCCTCTGACGGAAACCGAATCTCCGCGGCTCGCGGCAACCAGGCGGCCACCCACTATCAGCAAGCGGTGTTCCGTGCCCTGGATGAAGCGTTCGACCAGGACGCCGCTGCCCTCTTCCAGCGCCACGGCGTATGCGGACTCGATTTCTTCACGTGTGCGCAGTTCGATGAATACGCCGCGCCCGTGGTTGCCATCGCAGGGCTTGAGAACGACGGGGAGACCTGTTTCCTGCGCAGCCGCCCACGCATCCGTAGCGCTGTGAACGGTACGTCCCTCCGGCACCGGCACGCCGCAAGACTGAAGCAGCGACTTGGTCAGCTCCTTGTCACGCGAGATACTTTCTGCAATGGCGGGCGTACGGTCGGTCTCAGCCGTCCAGATGCGCTGGCTTCGGCTGCCATAGCCCAACTGGACCAGATTGCCTTTGCTGAGAAGACGGATGGCGGGAATATTGCGATTGGCTGCAGCCTGGACGATACAGGCGGTGGATGGCCCCAGCCAGAGCGAATCCACCATGTCGCGCAAGCGTTCGACCGTTCCCTTGACATCGTAGGGCTCGTCTTCGGAAACGGATTGTGTTGCCGCAAGCACGAGTTCGCGCGCGGCCGACAGTGCGCTGCGCGCAACACCCTCGTGCCATGCACTGATGACGACTTTATACACTCCGCGCAGCGATGTTTCGCGCGCGCGGCCGAAACCGCCCGGCATGCCCGCCAGGTTCTGCAATTCGAGTGAGACATGCTCCAGAATATGACCTGCCCAGGTTCCTTCCCTAACTCGCCGCAGAAAACCTCCAGGTTCTCCATAGCTGCAGCGGTGCTCGACCAGCGATGGAAGCCAGGATGAGAGCCGCTCGTAAAATCCGGGAATAGTATCCGAGGGGGAATCTTCCAGGTTCCCGATATCCACGATTGCCTCGAGCACGGGACGCAAGGTCCAGATATTGGGTCCGTTAAGATGGCGTACTTCAATGAATTTGATGTCTCTGTCGATATCGGAACATACGGCGCTGCTATCCGCATAGGCCAGCATAAAGGAGGGGTCTTGCGTCGAGTTGAAAAGTGGAGTAACGCGACCGATGCAAATCGGTTTACACCCCACCGAACCCATGCTGCCAATATTGTCGGTGCCGTCCTCGGCCTCGACGGCTTGCTGAAGAAGACTTCCAGATCCAGGGTTACTCATATTGTCCATTCCGATC
>CAZYYR010000085.1:0-4009 GCA_964651465.1 uncultured Nitrosospira sp. | reverse complement strand
AATATGACGGGAGAGGAGTCCGTCACCCCTCTTTACGGATCTAGAGAAAACGATCCAGAATCTTCCGGCTGTGGCGATCCAGTGCCAGGCGGTCGCGTATCAGGAAATGGATGCCCTGGCTATCCGTAATCAGCAGAGCGGTGGGAGTCAGACGTCGAATATATTCCTCACCCTTGAGGATGAAATCGGTTCTGCCGCGATCCGTTTCCACATCCCAGGTACTGGGGGTGGCAAAACTCGAAATGGTCCTGATGCGCTCGATTTCCGGCATGAACTCCCGGCTGGCCAGATCCTCTTCGATGAGCGTGCGCATTTCTTCCGGCAAATCCTGCAGCGCTTCGATCCAGGCCAGTTCGTGGCCAAGCGGGTCAATGAGGGCAATACCCTGATCCGGGGCGG
Organism: uncultured Nitrosospira sp.; assembly: GCA_964651465.1. Classification (GTDB taxonomy): domain Bacteria; phylum Pseudomonadota; class Gammaproteobacteria; order Burkholderiales; family Nitrosomonadaceae; genus Nitrosospira. The sequence goes on along the minus strand of CAZYYR010000085.1, from coordinate 3,610 downwards.
TTATCGGGAATGCCCGTACCGGCACGATCTCGTACGTCGAGCCATCCCTGTCCGAGAAAAGCAGGTGCCCGAACGCGTTGCGGCTCAAGCGGTAATCCTCGTATTGCGTCATTCGCGCCCCGCCTCGCCCTTGGGTTCCACGTTTGGCGTGCGCAGATCGTCCTCCGTATCGATGTTACGCGCCTGGGCCTGGTAAAGCATATAGTAATGACCCTCCCGCGCCATGAGTTCGTCGTGGTTGCCGATCTCGACGACGCTTCCTCTGTCCAGCACGACCAGCCGACTGGCGTCGCGCAGCGTAGACAGGCGATGCGCAATGGCAATCGTGGTCCGGCCCCGCACCAGGTTTTCCAGTGCTTTCTGGATCTCCTTCTCGGTGGTCGTATCGACGGAGGAAGTGGCCTCGTCCAGGATCAGTATGCGCGGATCGATCAGCAACGCGCGGGCAATGGAGATTCGCTGCCGCTCACCCCCCGAAAGCGCTTGCCCGCGCTCTCCGACCAGCGAATCGTAACCATAAGGCAGGCGCAGGATGAACTCGTGGGCATGCGCGGCCCGGGCTGCGGCCACGATATCCGATCGCTGCGCATCGGGTTTCCCGTAAGCGATATTGTCGGCGATCGTTCCGAAGAAAAGAAACGGCTCCTGGAGCACAAGGCCGATATGCCTCCGGTATTCTGCGACCGGCAGCGAACGGATGTCGACGTCATCCAGCAGGATCGCCCCTTCGGTGACATCATAAAAACGGCAGATCAGATTGACGATCGTGCTCTTGCCCGAGCCGCTATGGCCGACCAGACCGATCATTTCGCCGGGCTCGATCATGATGCTGAGGTCGTGCGTCACGCTGCGCGTGCCATATCGGAAACCGACATTGCGCAGTTCGATCCGGCCCCTGACAACGGGCAGATGGACGGGCTGCCCAGGCTCAGGGACGCTGGAGACATGATCGAGGATTTCGAAGATGCGTTTTGTGCCCGCCGCCGCTTTCTGCGTAAAGGAGACAATGCGGCTCATCGAATCGAGTCGCACATAAAATCGGCTGATGTAGGTCAGAAAGGCCGTCAGCACGCCGACAGAAATTTCGTCTTCCGAAACCTGCCAGATACCGAAAACCCATATGACCAGCAATCCGATTTCAGTCAGCAGGATGACAGTAGGCGAGAACAGCGACCAGATCCTGTTGACCCTGTCATTGACCTCGCGGTTACGATCGTTGGCTGCGCGGAACCGTCTCGCCTCGCGCTTCTCCTGCGCAAATGCCTTGACGACACGTACGCCGGGAATCGTGTCGGCAAGGACACTGGTCACTTCGGCCCAGGCACGATCCGCCTTTTCGAACCCGGTACGCAACCGGTCGCGAACGAGGTGGATCAACCAGGCGATGATGGGGAGCGGGGCCAAAGTTACCAGCGCCAGCCAGGGATTGATCGAAACCAGCATGATCACGGTCATGACGATCATGAGCACGTCTGTCGCGAAGTCAAGCAGGTGCAGGGACAGAAAGGTATTGAGCCGATCGGTTTCCGAGCCGATGCGGGCCATCAGGTCCCCCGTTCGCTTGCCGCCAAAATAGGCGTGGGAGAGCTTTAGAAGATGCTCGAATGTGGCGGTGCGCAGATCGGCTCCGATACGCTCGGATACCAGCGCCAGCAGGTATGTTCGCGTCCATCCGAGCACCCATGCCAGCAACGCCGCCCCAAGCAGGCCGGCCAGGTAGAATATGACGAGATCGACATCGATCGGCTTGCCGTTCTGATAGGGTATCAGCACATTGTCCATGAGCGGCATCGTCAGGTATGGTGGAACCATCGATGCGCCCGTGCTGCCCAGCGTCAGCAGGAAACCGGCCAGCAGGCGTCCCTTGTAAGGTTTGGCAAAGCGCCACAGGCGGAGCAGCGTCCAGGTCGAGGGGGGTTTCTGTATTTCCTGGGCACACGTCGCGCACTCCTCCTGTCCGGAAGCCAGGGGTGCATCGAGCAGCCTCTGGCATTTTGGACACTGCGGCGCTGCGGAAGGAGGCGGAATTTCCCCGGTAAGGTGGTGGTTGAGCTGTTGTTCAAAACTCGCGGCGAGGCGATTGGCCACGACATCCCTGGATAACGTGTAGCGCCATCGCGCGAGCCGGGCAGTCTCATCGACAAGCTCGAGGCTCCCAATGCCTGCATGGTCATGGCGCAGCAGCTTCAAGCCCCGACGAAAACTCCAGCTTCGCCAGGCCATGCCGTCCTCCGAGGCCAGCACGCGCGTGCCGGTGATAGCCACCAGCGCGGACGTAAACCGAAGCCGGGTATCGAGGTCCGTTTCCAGCCAGGCGAATAGGACTTCTCCGGGCAAGAGCTGCGATTCAACGCGCGCGCTCCAGGCAGCGGGCAGAACTGCCGGCACAATTCCGGATGTGCTATCAGGCGAAACCGAGGGAATCCGGGGATCTGACATGCTTGACCGGGTGTGGGAACGTCATGGTCGGGATACGGAACGCCTCCCGCTGTTATTTATACGCAAATCTCTGCCTGCCACGCTCGCTGCTTTATTGCTGCTGCGCTTTTCCGGGCCGCATTCAGAATTTCTTCGTCGTACTGGGAGAAATCCCTGGTCCTTAACGGGTACAGCGGAAGAAGCGCAATGGAGCTACTTTGCCAAGGTCATTTCCCGGTCCTCCCTCGCGCCAAGCACGGCACCCATCGTCACGGCTCCCAGACCCGCCAGGGTAAGCAGCGGCAGCGGCTCGCCCAGAACGGGCACGGCGGCGAGCGCTGACGTGACCGGCACCACCGCCATTACCAGTGCTACCGTCTGCGAGCCGAGCCGCGCCACGGCGAAGGTATACAGCAGCATGGCGACGAATACCGTCAGCACGCCCTGGTATATTGCCTGAAGCGCTATTTCGCCTGCAGGCGCATACGTCAGTGTACTGGGCAGAAAAAACAGCCAGACCGGCAAATACACCGCCGCACTGCCCAGCGTCGTAGCAACGGTTGCGGCAAGGGGCGTCGACGGGTAGCGGCCAAGCAGCAAAGTGAATACCGCCCACATCAGCGAGCCGCAAAGAAAGAGCAGGTCACCGAATACCTGGGTATGGGTAAGCCGCGGGCTGCCTGAGAACGAGTCGAACGCGGTCAGCACGATACCGGAAAATACGATCAGCAGCGCGAGGCGGCGCGACTTCGACGGCTTGTGGCCAAGCCACAGCCACGCAATGACCGCGGTGAGGAAAGGCAGGGCGCCATGAAGCAGGACCGATCCATGCGCGGCTGGGGACATGCGAAACGCGGCATACACCGCGACGGCGTAGCCGATGCCGCCCGATAATGAGAAAAGCGCAATCACCTTGGGCGAAGGCAACAATACGCGCGGCAAAAAAAAGATTGCGACCAACGCCCCCACGCCGAAACGCAGCAATGCAATATCCCAGCTGGTCAGTACGCCGATGCCTCCATGGCGTGTGACGAGGATGAAGCCGGTCCAGAGGCATATCGTGAGGCCTACCGCGATCCAGCCGCTATAAGAGTTTGCCATCGCGTTCATGACGTCAGGAATCTGCCTTCATCGGCAGATACACGTCCAAAGATGGCATTCGGAATCCGATGATCGAAAACGGGAGATAAAG
>CAZYYR010000084.1:0-9471 GCA_964651465.1 uncultured Nitrosospira sp. | reverse complement strand
CGGTACAGGCGATGTTCTCGGCTATTTCGCGATCGCCGACCGGTTGCGGGAAACTTCGGCTGAGGCGGTTGCCCGATTGCAAGCCATGGGCATCGAGGTGGTAATGCTCACGGGCGATAATCCGGGTACGGCCGCCGCAATCGCCCGGCAGGCAGGCATTGCCCAATATCGGGCCGAAGTGCCGCCGGCAGGCAAAGCCGGGGAAGTGGACAGGCTGAAAGCAAGCGGCAAATGGACCGGCATGGTGGGCGACGGGATCAATGATGCGCCTGCGCTCGCTGCAGCCGACGTAAGCTTTGCCATCGGAGCGGGTTCGGATGTGGCGATCGAGGCAGCCGATATTACCCTCATGCGCAACGACCTGATGAGCGTGGCCGACGCCATTTCGCTCTCGCGCAAAACGCTGGGAAAAATCCGGCAGAATCTTTTCTTCGCTTTCATCTATAACATCCTGGGAATCCCGCTGGCTGCGCTGGGGCTGCTCAACCCCGTCATCGCGGGCGCAGCCATGGCCATGAGTTCGGTATCGGTGGTCGCCAACTCATTGCTGTTGAAACGCTGGCGTGCGGGGACGTGAGCCTGCGATTCGCTTGTCCATTGATTCAATGAAATTCAACCGATGAAAGGAGTCATGAAAATGCAAACAGAAATCATGAAAGTCAACGGAATGACCTGCATGGGCTGTGTCAACAGCGTAAAGAACGTGCTGGAGAAGATACCCGGCGTGGCCGGAGCGGATGTTTCACTCGAACTGAAACAGGTGAGTATCGAGTACGATCCGGCGGCTGCTCATACCGATCAATTCAAAAACGCCATCAATGGGGCCGGCTTTGAAGTCGTCAGCTGACAGAAAACCATGCCACGCGCCGACCAACGTGGTGCAACCGGACAAAGAGGCGTTGATTAAACGCCTCAGCCGGATCGAAGGCCAGGTGCGCGGGGTCGCCAAAATGATCACGGAAGACCGGTACTGTGTCGATATCCTCAACCAGGTATCTGCGCTCCAGTCCGCACTGGATGCCGTCGCGATGCGATTGCTCGAAAACCACACGCATGGCTGCATGCAGGGCGCGATCAAGTCAGGCAATGGAGATGAGGCGATCGATGAACTGATGACCGTGGTCCGTAAATTCGCCCGCTGACCATGGCCCGGACAATCGCCGATTTCTTGTGAAGGAGGTCCGATGAACCGGCTTTACCTCGTGGTTTTCCTGTTTATCACCCTGACAGCTCTCGCAGCCCCCGCAACCGCTGCCGCTGTGACAGGAGTTTCCGCGGCTGAGGCGCCCGACACCATGGAAGAACGAGTAAAGCCGTGCATCGTCTGCCACGGCCTGGAAGACAAAAAAGGACGGGATGCCTACTACCCCCGGATCGCGGGCAAGCCCGAGGGCTATCTGTTCAATCAACTGCGCAATTTTCGCGATGGCAGGCGCCACTACCGGCCCATGGCTTTGCTGCTGGATGGCCTGCCTGATCGGTATCTGCGGGAAATGGCGGCCTATTTCGCTTCCCTGGAACAGGCCTTTCCCCCGCCGGAACCCATGAAAGGCGCACCGACAGAGGCTGAACTGGCACGAAAGCTCATTCGCCGCGGCGATGCCGTACGGAATATCCCGGCATGCACCGAATGCCACGGCAAGGACCTGATGGGGATCGCGCCTTTCATTCCCGGGCTGCTGGGCCTGCCACGCGTTTATATCATGGCTCAGTTCGGCAACTGGCAGCATGGCGCCCTGATGCGCGGCCAGACGCCCGACTGCATGTCAAGGATCGCAAAGCAGCTTACCGCCGATGAGGCAGTTGCCATTGCCGCATGGCTGGCTGCCCAACCGGTACCAGAGCATCCTGGTCCGGCCTCCACCCTCGCCCCGGACCTGGCGAAGCGTTGCAGCAGCATCATCCTGCAAGCGGGAGAACCCTGATGAGATACGGCGCCATTGCAACCCTGATTGCGGCGATTGCCGGCGCGGGGATATTTCTGCCGGTTTCCACCGGTCTTTCCCCCGCTGCTGAAACGCCTCTGCTGACGAAAGGCCAGGACGCGGGGCAACTGGCATTGCAGCGGGCGCGCGGCGCTTATCTCACCCGCGTGGGAAATTGCATGGGCTGCCATACTGCCCGGGCCGGGCAACCGTTTGCGGGCGGGCATGTTCTCGATACCTCCATCGGCATATTTGTCACCCCCAATATCACGCCCGATGATGAGACAGGCATCGGGCTCTGGAGCGAGGAAGCGTTCTGGCGCGCTCTGCATGAAGGCAAAAAGCGTGACGGAAGCCTTCTGTACCCGGCATTTCCCTACACCGAGTATACGAAAGTGACCCGCGAGGATTCCGATGCAATGTATGCTTATCTTCGGTCGCTTCCGCCCGTTCGGCAGCAGAATCCGCCCAGCCGGATCAGTTTTCCGTTCAATTTCCGGCCGCTGTTGTATATATGGCGCGCCCTGTACTTCGAGCAAGGCATCTATCGGCCCGACGCGGGAAAGAGCGACGAATGGAACCGCGGCGCCTATCTGGTGCAGGGACTGGGCCATTGCAATGCCTGCCATACCGCCCGTAACCCGTTTGGCGCAAGCGACGGCAACCTTCTGGGAGGGGGACAGCTCATGGGCTCCAACTGGTACGCCCCCTCGCTCACTTCGCTCCAGGAAGCAAGTGTGGCCGACTGGTCGATCGAAGATGTCACAGACTTGCTCCGGACAGGATTGGCGTCGCGTGCGGCCACAACGGGACCAATGAAGGAGGTGGTCAGCCAGAGTCTCCAGTATCTCACCGGAGAGGATGCCCGCGCCATGGCGGTCTATCTGAGATCCCTGCCCGGAAGCGAGCCGCGTTCCCGGGGAATAGCGCCTGCGCTGACGGAGGAAGTGGACAGACAGCTGCAAAAGGGTGGCCGGATCTATGAGACCTGGTGCCAGGATTGCCACGGGAATCTTGGACAGGGCAGCCCGGGCGTCTATCCTGCACTCGCCCGCAACCGCGGAGTCACGCTGGCCTCTCCCGTCAACGCGATCCGCAGCATTCTCAATGGCGGTTACATGCCGGTTACCGAAGCCAGCCCTCGCCCCTACGGCATGCCCCCGTTTGCGCAAATCCTGCCCGACGAAGAGATTGCGCTGGTCCTGTCCTACATCCGCAACTCATGGGGCAATCGTGGCAGTCTCGTGACTGCTCCCCAGGTGGATCGGAGCCGGAAAGGGGCGCAGTAAAAATCCTGCGGGTCAACCGCAATAACCATTCTCCACAAACCAGTTCATCGCATCCTCGAGTGCGGCGGTTGCAGGCCGATACCGGTAGCCCAGTTCACGCGCTGCCTTATCACTGGAATAGAACATCGTCTTTTTCGCCATGCGCACGCTGTCCAGCGTAGCGCGTGGCTCGACACGCGTGACCATGGCCCTTTTCTCCATCAGCCAGGCAACCGGCATGACCAGCCCGACAGGAACGTTGAATCGCCTGGTCTGCCTGCCGCTTATCCTGTCGATCGCCTGCAGGATCTGGAATAGCGTCATGTTTTCACCGCCGAGAATATATCGTTCCCCCGGGATTCCATGCGTGTGGGCCAGCAGATGGCCGGTGGCAATGTCGTCGGCATGTGCGACGTTCAAGCCGGTATTCACGTAGGCGGGCATCCGGTTGCGCAGGGTGTCCACCACGATACGGCCGGTAGGCGTGGGTTTGATGTCTCGGGGCCCGATGGGAGTCGATGGATTCACGATGACCAGAGGCAGCTTGTAATCACGCGTAATCTGCGTGACAACCTGCTCAGCCATGAATTTGGACCGCTTGTAGTGGCCTGTCATCGACAGGAGGCTGGAAGGGGTGTTTTCATCGGCGGGGACACCATCCTTGTTTGTCCCCAGCGTCGCGACGCTGCTGGTATAGACCATGCGCTTCACCCCCGCCTCGGCGGCGGCGAGGATCAGCTCGCGGGTTCCCTCTACGTTGATGTCATACATGGTCTGGGGATTCGGAACCCAGAGCCGATAGTCCGCCGCGACATGAAACAGGCTGTCGCAACCCGCGACTGCGCGTTTCAGCGACGAAAGGGAACGCAAATCTCCCTCAAGCATTTCGACCGGCAGCGCATCCAGATTCCGGCGGTCATTTCCAGGCCTGACCAGACAGCGCACTTCATGACCGGCATCGAGCAGGCAGCGGGTAACCGCTGAACCGACGAATCCGTTCGCGCCCGTAACCAATGATTTCGTCATGTCTGATCCTTGTTCAACTCCGGGATTCAGGTATGAGGAAGCCAGGTAACACCCGTTCACCTGTTTCGCAAAACCGGAATATTCTTATCCCTTTCTCAGCCTCCGTCTGTGCGGTATCGCTCACGCGATCACAGCCTGCGTGCGGCAAGGTGCTTTTCCACGTCCTCCTTGCTGAAACCCAGTGCCGCCGCTACCCGATCAGCATGGCTGACCCGGGAGACGCCCGGGATCATGCGATAGGTGGGGCCTTCCGGCAAAAACTCGCCCTGCAAATAGCGGCCTATGCCTTTTTCCTGCAGGCGCTCGCACAGTTCGTGGTTATGGGTAACCAGCAGTGTGCTGGCCCCGAGTTCGTAGAATCCTGTAAGCACATACTCCGAGAGCTCCATTTTCTCTTCGAAGGTCGTTCCCTCGGAGAGTTCATCCAGCACCACCAGGCTGCGCGGCGTGGAATTGAAGAAGATCTCGCGGGTACGCTTCAGTTCGTGGCCGAAGCGTCCCATACCCTCGTCCAGATGGCCCGGGTCCGGAACCTGGTAAAAAATATGCTCCGCGAGCACCAGCCTTGCTGCAGTTGCAGGAATATAGCAACCGATCTGCCCGAGCAGCTGAATCTGGACCACTGTCTTGCAATAGGCCGTTTTCCCGCCGCTGTTCGGCCCCGTGATGACCAGCAAGCGTCCGGTCTCATCCAGCAGGACGTCGTTCGGCACGTAATTGCGGTTCTCCCTGGCAAGCAAAGGGTTTCTCGCGCCGCTGATACAAAGGGAATGCCGTACGTCATCCACGATACCCGGCAGTATCATCTCCGTGCCAAACGAGCGCGAATATCGGTAGAAGGACAGAAGCTCGTCCAGCATGCCCAGCGTATCCAGCAGTCGAGCCAGTTCGGGGCTGTGCTTGAACAGTTTGCGTAAGGGATAGATGACGGAATCCCGGTCGGCGCCGGCAATGGCAACCAGCACGACCGGGATGATCGGCACGGCCAGCACGAGGACGCCGAGTCCCAGGTAAGCGATTCCGAAGCTGGCAAGCAGCCCCTGGAAGAAATACAGGGCCGCACCGATGCCCGCCAATGCGAACAGCGTCGGAACGGGTTTGAAGGCGGATGGCCTGAAAGGAAGAAGGGGCACGGAGCGCGGCTTTTCCTCCCGGGTTTTGAACTTTCCGCCGGTCACATAGACGGGCCCGTGCATGAGCGCATAGATGCGGGAATTTCCAAAATCGCGGATGGCCTGGAAAAGGTCGCGCAGATATGTGCTTTGCGGCTGCGGCATGGCCTGGATCGATTCGACCAGATCGATCACGAAACCGGTTCCATCGAGGTACTGATCGTAACCATAGCCGCCAAATTCCATGTCGCCTCTGGCGGATCGGGCATTGTCCACGGCCAGCCCGCCGGTAAAGGTTCCGTAAAGCAGGTTGTAGAGAGACTGCTCTCCCTCCGCCATATTCTTCAGGAAGGCGAGCAGCGCCTCCCGGAGCGTGGAATCCGACTCCAGCTCCCGCAGCGCTTCCTGTTTTTTTCTCGCCAGTGCCGGATCCGTCCCCGGCCGGGCAAGTGAACGATAAAGCACGGACTGCCCGACATGCGTGACGGCCTCGTTGATCGAATCGAACAACTGGTCGGTTTCGATTGCGTCGAACGTCTTCGCATCCAGGACGCCACTATTCGCGTCCGTTGGACGGGTATCCCGCACGGCGGCAGGTTTCTTGCCTGTGGAGAAGACAGGAGGCAGGCTCCAGTACGAATCTGACGGGACGGGTTCTTTCATGATGGACTTTTACTCGCAGTCATCCCACCTCCAGGGGAAAACGTGAAACCGGCAGCAGTTGCAAGGATTCGCTGATGCGGCTGGCGGAAACAGTACGGAAGCAGTACGGAAGCAGTACATGCGATCGCCGTTCAGCCGATTGGGGGCTGCGGAATCGGGATTGCACTTGCATGACCTTGCACTGAACCTGCTGGACCGCATCGGCTTGGCCGTTATTTTCTGCCCGGTGCGGGAAAATCTAGCACTCAAGTTGATGCACGTCAACGCGGGAGCGGGGACACGGGCTCCTGCAACCTTTCCGAACTTTTCCCGATCCGGCCCGATGAAACGCGAACGCTTCCCCAGGTTTTCATTGAAACAGCATCCTGTTTATTTCTATCAGATCCTCTTCATCCAGTTCTCCTGCTTCGGCCTCCAGCCTTAATTTCGACATGAAAAAATTGTAGCGCGACTGGGCGAGGTCCCGCCGTGCGGAATAATACAGTTGCTGCGCATTCAGGACATCGACCTCCGTCCTGACGCCCACTTCCTGCCCAAGCTTGGTGGACTCGACCTGGCTCTGGCTGGAAACCAGCGCCTGCTTGAGCGCGTTCACCTGGGCAATGCCATTGGTGACGTTCAGATACTGCTGGCTGACCTGCAGCACGCTGTTGCGCCGGGTATTGTTCAGATCCTGCAATACCCTCTCCTGGATCGCCAGCGCTTCCCGTACACGCGACTGTACCGCGAAACCCTGAAATATCGGGAAACTGAGCTGCACCCCTATTTCTTTCGAGGTCAGATCGATCGGCCGGCCGGTAATGGTACCGCCGACGCCTTTCTGGTCGCTGTATATCGCCACGAGGTCGACAGTCGGATAATGGCCTGCCCTGGCCCGCTCCACATCCTTTTTGGAGATCTCATAAACCGCCTCCTGGACTTTCAGCGCCAGATTGTTCTGTTCTGCCACGCGAATCCAGTCCTGCATGTCTGGATATTTCAGGTCGAGCGGATCGGTGGTCAGTTCTTTCGGGGAAGCCAGATTGTCGGGGATGCGCCCGATGATCTGCTGGAGCGCGCGTTTACGGATTTCCAGATCATTGCGCGCGGCGATTTCCTGTGAGGAAGTCAGATCGAAGCGGGCCTGGGCTTCGTGCGTATCGACAATGGTCGCGGTGCCTACCTGGAAATTGCGCTTGGCCTGCGCCAATTGTTCGCTGATGGCCCTCTTCTGGGCTTCCGCCGCTTCCACGTTCACCTGCGCGACCAGTATGTCGAGATAAGCCTGGGCCACACGCAGTATGAGCTCCTGAGCCTCGATGATGAATTGCCAGTCCGCTTGCGCGACCTGAAGCTTGGATTGCTCGTAGATCGTGAAATTTTCCATGCGGAAAATCGGCTGGGTAGCGGTGAGCGTCACGCTCTGATTGTCGATGACGACCTCCGAGGGCCGCACCGTTCCCCCCACTATGGGACCTCCAACGCTTTGTATATCGATATACTGCCTGCGGCGCACAGCCGCGAGCGTGACGGTGGGCAGCAGGCCGGCCCGCCCCTGTATCAGCTTCTCCTGAGCCGCCTCATGCGTGGCGCGCGCAGCGCTGTACTGGGCATCCTGTTCCAGTGCCTCCCGATAGATTTCCATGAGGTCGGCCGCATGGAGAGGCATGTGCGCCATCGCTACGGCGAGCAGCAGCGCGTGAAGGTGTCGCGGAATTTTCACTTGAATCCCAGATTGTCCTGTCCTGGCGGCAAAAGAAAACACGCCGATGAACACGCTTGAAATCAGATGGACTTATAATTCGCGGCGTTGGCAGTGCGGATCAAAACGTGAAGCGTTCGGGTTGCTTCGCATTTTTCAGCGGAGGAATGCACGTCTCGAACAATCCGATCGTATTGTATGCATCCGCCTCCCCTTCCTGCGCCAAACAGTTGACAAGCACGGCCCGCATCACCGGCGCATCGCCCACCACCGCGAACAGGCGTCCGCCCGGCTTCAGGCTCTTCCTGAATGCATCAGGCAGCACGGGAGTCGATCCAGTCAGCACGATGACGTCGTATGGCGCGTGCGCGGTCCAGCCACGGGACGCGTCACCCAGTTCCAGCGTGACATTCCCGATTCCGTGAGCGCTCAGATTTTTCTCTGCCATGGCTTTCAGTTCCGGCACGAGCTCCACGCTGTATACATGTTCGCCGCTTCTGGCCAGCAACGCGGTCAGATAGCCACTGCCGGTGCCTACCTCCAGAACGCGGTCGGTTTCCTTGATCTGCAATTCCTGCAGAATGCGCGCCTCGAACCTGGGGGCCAGCATCACCTCTCCATGCCCCAGCGGAATTTCCATGTCGACGAATGCAAGCGAACGATAAGCCGCGGGGACAAATTCCTCCCGTCGCAGCTCGAACAGTAATTTGAGAACTTCCTGATCCAGCACATCCCATGGACGAATTTGCTGCTCAACCATGTTAAACCGGCTTTGTTCGAGATCCATGTCCTGCCTATGTCCCCTATGAACTGTGAAATACCATGACAAACTTGCAATTATTCCACATTTCCGATAGCTTCACAGCAGCAGCTAGGGGTCCGTTTCCGGAATCAGCCGGGAACTGGTGAGAGAGTCCCTTATGGAAGCTCTGAACGCGTCCCGCGGAAAACGTGGAACTTGTGTTCAGAGATTCCTCTACCTGACACGGATAATGCCGCCGTAGGGAAGCTGGGAACGGGTCGCGTCTCCCGCCGCTCCTTATGGCACTCAAAGGAGCGTACGCATCATGAAAGCAACGATCAGCAGCGCGGCAAAGGTTTCCTCATCCTTTTCACGCACGACTGCACATGTGGATGAAGGCGCAATCCAGCCTTTGCCTCGATCCCGGAAGGTCTACGTGCAAGGATCCCGTCCGGATATCCGCGTGCCGATGCGGGAAATCAGCCAGTCCGACACGCCTGCCGGCATGGGTGCGGAAAGGAATGCGCCGGTATACGTCTACGACACGTCCGGCCCGTACACCGATCCCGAAGCCCGGATCGACATCCGCTCCGGTCTTTCTCCCCTGCGCGAGAATTGGATAGACGAACGGACCGATACGGAACGCCTTCCCGCTCCTGCTTCCGCCTATGGCCGGCAACGCCTGGCCGATCCCCGGCTAGCGGACATGCGCTTCGACCTGAAACGCCAGCCTCGCCGCGCCGTCCACGGTGCGAACGTGACGCAGATGCACTATGCCCGCCGCGGCATCATCACGCCCGAGATGGAATTCATCGCCATGCGGGAAAACCAGCGCTGCGAGCATCCGGCCGGTCCGCAACGGGAGATGCTCGTCCGGCAGCATCCGGGGCAAAACTTTGGCGCCCTCCTTCCGCAGCGCATTACCCCCGAGTTTGTGCGCGAGGAAGTCGCCAGGGGCCGTGCGATTATCCCTGCCAACATCAACCACCCGGAATCGGAGCCGATGATCATCGGACGCAATTTCCTGGTCAAGATCAATGCCAACATCGGCAAC
>CAZYYR010000083.1:0-9477 GCA_964651465.1 uncultured Nitrosospira sp. | reverse complement strand
ATCGTCGATGACGACGGCCATGCTCGCCAGTCCTATGACCGTTTTACCCTCGGCCTGGAGGGCGGATATCATTTCTTCATCGATCACGATGCCCTGCTCCTGCAGGAATTTCGGGGAGCTAAGAAAGTATTTCATATCGCCGATGTGGGCGGTGATGCCGCTGCCGGGGATGGCATTGAAATCGTTCATTGCCTGCGGGCGGATCCCGATATCGCGCGCATGCTCCATCACCGCTTTTGCCAGGGGATGCTCGGAGCCCTGTTCCAGGGTGGCGGCAATCTGCACGAGATCGCGGCTGGAAACCGATTCGGCAGGGACGACATCCGTCACCGCGGGCCTGCCTTCGGTGAGCGTGCCGGTTTTGTCCACGACGAGAATCTCGATTCTTTCGGCCTGTTCCAGTGCAGCCGCATTTTTCACCAGCACACCGGCTTGCGCCCCCTGGCCGGCACCCACCATGATCGCGGTCGGTGTAGCCAGTCCCAATGCGCAGGGACAGGCAATGACCAGTACCGCAACGGCGTTGATGAGGGCGGGGACGAAGCTCCCGGCCAGCCACCAGGTCAGGAAAAGGGTCAGCATACTGAGAACGACCACAATCGGTACGAATATGCCGGAAATCCTGTCGGCCAGGCGCTGGATTGGCGCCTTGGAGCCCTGCGCTTCCTCGACCAGACGGATGATGGCCGCAAGCTGGGTCTGGGCACCCACACCCGTGGCCCGGCATCTGAGCAGGCCCTGCTGATTCACGGTGGCAGCGTAGACTTTCGCGCCCGCCTGCTTTGCGACCGGCAGGCTCTCGCCCGTCAGCATCGCTTCGTTCACGCTGGATGCGCCCTCGATGACGACGCCATCTACCGGCAGATGCTCGCCCGGGCGAACCATGAAAATATCGCCCACCTTGAGAGTGCCGGCATCCACCTCGACGATCTCGCCGTCGCGTTCGATCCTTGCGGTCCTGGGCTGCAACCTGACGAGCGCCTCGATGGCTGCCGACGTCCTGCTTTTGGCGCGGGTTTCCATCAGCTTGCCAAGCAGCACCAGGGTGATGATGGCGGCGCTCGCCTCGAAATACACATGCTGATCGAGCGCCAGCAGCGTCACCGCCGCGCTGAACAGGTACGCCATGCTGGTACCCAGCGCGACCAGCACATCCATGTTGGCGCCGCCGCTGCGCAGTGCATTCCACGCACCGGCATAGAAGCGTCTGCCCACCCAGAACTGCACCGGTGTCGCCAGCAGCAGCTGCAGCCAGCGCGGCAGGAAATCTTCGTGACTGCCCCAGAGCATGGGAATCATCTGCAATACCAGCGGCAGGCTGAGCGCGGCCGAAATCCAGAACAGGCGCAGTTCCGCCCGGTACGCCGCAAGCTTGCGCGCTTTCTCCTCCCTGCGGCTGGCTTCGCTGATTTCGCTGGCGCCGAAGCCCGTCCGGGCAACAGCCGCGATCAATTCATCCACCGATGTCGCACCGGGGTTGAAGCGGGCATGAGCCACCTCGGTGGCAAGATTGACGGTGGCAGTGACGCCAGGCAGCCTGTTCAGCGCTTTCTCGATACGGCTGCTGCACGCGGCGCAGGTCATGCCGGTGATCTGCAGTTGCATTGACCGGGGAGCAACCTGAAACCCTGCTTTTTCGATTGAACGGACCAGATCTTCCGGCTGGGTCGTGGAAGCATCGAATTCCACCCGTGCTTTTTCGTTGGCGAAATTGACGACGGCGCGCACACCTGGCAGCCTGTTCAGGTTTTTCTCGATACGCGACGCGCAGGCGGCGCAAGTCATGCCTTCGATAGGGAGTTCTATTTGTCTAAGCGCAGACGTGCTCATGAAAGCCTGACCCCTTCAAGATGAACGAATGAACGAATCGGGTGGAAATCCTGATCCGGGATCCTCTTTGCCCCTGCTTCAGCTGGAGGCATTGCCCGATCTCCCCGATTGTAGGCATGTCCGGCATGACCTGGCGGGAATACCGCTGTGACTGGCGCGATGAGAGCAATGGGTTGAGGTTGCGGGTCATGGCCCGTCCCGATCATTTTCAGCCCGCGATCGGCCATCATCAGTCCCATGGCAATGACCAGGACTGCGGAAGCGAGCACCAGTTGACGCATGATGCGGCGCGGAATACTGCTGGCAATCATCCCGAAGCTCAGGAGCGGTATGAGCGTTCCCAGGCCGAAGAAAAATAGCATCGCCGCGCCTTCCTGCGGACTGCCTGTGCCGGCAGCCATGATATACATGGCCTGCAAGGGGCCGCAGCCCAGCATGAAGCCATTCAGAAGCCCGATCGTCAGCGGGCTGCGCTCGCTCCGCAATTCATTTGCAACACCTTTCGTCACGAAACGAGGCAGGCGCAGCGTGAAACCGCGCAAGGCCGGAAATATATCCAGCATTTTCAGGCCGTAGACGATCACGAAAATGCTGGCTGCGATACTGACGACGCCCCGCATGTAGGGAGTGAAAGTCACGACAGAGCCGACCAGCCCCAGAGTCCCCCCGATCGCCGTATAGGAAGCCGTCTTGCCGCTGGCATACATCAGATGGCGCATGGCAATGGTGGTTGCGGATTGCGGGCCGCCTGCCGACGCGTAGCCGACCACGAATCCACCGCACATGCCGATGCAATGAAATCCGGTAAAAAATCCGATGGAAAGCAGCATCGCATAACCCAGGCTGGGACTCATCTCTCCAACCAGGCCCGGGACCATGCTTTTTCCCCAGAAAGTCACCCCGCCAATAAGCAGCACAAAGAACAGGAAAGTCAGGCCGTTCCGCAGGCGTCCATCCGATTTCGCAGAGGCGCTCACGAACTCGTAGCCCTTTTCTTCTACTGCAAGGCGAATCCCCGTGTCGCTGATGAGCGTGTCGTCGAACTCGACGTCAGCCATCTGCCTCACATGATCCGCCTTGATTTTGCGCACTCCGGGCAGGCGACCTATCGCATTCTCGATGGTGTCCTCGCATCCTGTGCAATGCATGCCTTTGATTTTCAGATGGCGGGATTGAATCATCATCGCATCCTGTCGATTCGAACTGCAGGCTGTTCTTCAGATCAGCGGCATAGGAGGTCATTTGCGTCCCCATCCCTGAAGCCGGCGCTTCAAACCTCCATTGAGAACGGATTCCAGCCGGATTCTGGAGCAAATATATACCCCGATAGGGTATATGTCAATACCCCTTTAGGGTATATGGCAGCAGAGCAGGTGGCTATGATACCGATGAGCGCGCAGATGCATGGGCATAAAGCGTGCCTGCTGCCTCTGCCATGGCTGGCGCTTCGGATTCTGTGGCCGCCAGAAGGGAGGTGTGGGGAGATGTCGGCTACGACAGAAAGATTTGAAACTTCTGGATTTTCGGGCAGGAAACGGGAAATCCATGAGGCGATCCCTGCCCGAAGGAATACGCTACGAGCGATTCCCGCTTATTGAGGCCTGTTACTGTAACACTTGTTTCAATTTTTTCCTTCGCCCTGATCCGCTCGCCGCAATTGCGGGAACAGGATCACGTCGCGTATGCTGGGGCTGTCCGTAAAAAGCATCACCAGCCGGTCTATGCCGATCCCTTCGCCGGCGGTGGGAGGAAGGCCGTACTCGAGTGCGCGGATATAGTCGGCGTCATAGTACATGGCCTCGGCGTTACCTGCTTCCCGGGCGGTTGCCTGCTCCTGGAAGCGTGCGGCCTGGTCTTCCGGGTCGTTCAGTTCGGAGAACCCATTGGCGATCTCGCGACCTGCGATATAGAGTTCGAAGCGATCGGTGATGGAAGGGTCTTCGTCATTGCGGCGCGCCAGGGGTGAAACTTCCGTGGGATAGTCGATGATGAAAGTGGGGTCGAACAGCAGGTGTTCGGTGGTTTCGTCAAACAATGCCAGCTGTAGTGCGCCAATACCGTCGTTTGGCTCGTACGCAATGCCCAGCGATTTCAGTCTCGCAATCAGGAAAGCACGATCGGCAAGTGCTTCGGCCGTAATTTCGGGATGGAATTTGCGGATGGCCTGATTGATGGTCAGCCGCTGGAATGGTTGGGCGAGATCGAGTTCGCGTCCCTGATATGTCATTCTGGTCGTTCCCAGTACCCTCGCAGCCACTTCGCGCAGCAGGGCTTCCGTGAGGTCCATCAGATGGATGTAGTCCCGATAGGCCTCATAGAATTCCAGCATGGTGAATTCGGGATTGTGCCGCGTCGAGATACCTTCGTTTCTGAAGCTCCGGTTGATTTCGAATACTTTTTCCAGCCCGCCGATGACCAGCCTCTTCAAATACAGCTCGGGTGCGATCCGCAGGTACAGCTCCATATCCAGCGCGTTGTGGTGCGTAACGAAAGGCCGCGCCGCTGCTCCACCGGGAATCGGGTGCATCATTGGCGTTTCCACTTCGAGGTAGCCGCGTGCAACCAGAAATTCGCGAACGGCCTGAACGATCCGGGAGCGCAGGATGAACACCCTGCGGCTGCTTTCGTTCGTGATGAGATCGAGATAGCGCTGGCGGTACTTCTGCTCCTGGTCGGTCAGGCCGTGGAATTTTTCCGGCAGGGGCCGCAGCGATTTCGTCAGCAGCTGGAGGCGAGTGACGCGTACCGACAATTCTCCGGTGCGGGTTTTGAACAGCGTGCCCTCCGCTCCCAGAATGTCGCCCAGGTCGTAGTGTTTGAACTCGTCATAAGCGCCAGCGCCCGCGATGTCGCGGGCGACATAGAGCTGCATGCGTCCGCTCATGTCCTGCAGGGTGGCGAAGCTTGCTTTCCCCATGATCCGCTTCAGCACCATGCGTCCCGCCACAGCGACCGTTTTCAGCTCCGTCTCCAGCGTTTCGCTGGAACGATCGCCATACTGCGCGTGCAGGTCTCCCGCGAAGTCATTACGCTGAAAGTCATTGGGAAACGCATTGCCGCCTTTCCGCAACAGCCCCAGTTTGGCGCGGCGCTCCTCGATCAGCCTGGCCTCGGCATTCTGCACGTCGCCGCCATCGTCCGACATTTTCGCCATGGCGTCATCTGCCACTACTCTCTCCTCTCATACGCCCTGTTTCAGGCTTGCTGCAATAAAGTCGTCCAGATCGCCATCCAGTATCGCCTGCGTATTGCCGCTTTCCGCGCCTGTTCGCAAATCCTTGATGCGTGCCTGATCCAGCACGTAGGAGCGGATCTGATGACCCCAGCCGATATCGGTCTTGCTGTCTTCCACCGCCTGCTTTTCCTCATTGCGCTTGCGCAGCTCCGCCTCGTACAGGCGCGATTTGAGCATGGCCATGGCATCCGCCCGGTTGCGGTGCTGCGAGCGCCCGCTTTGGCACTGCACCACGATACCGCTGGGATTGTGCGTAATCCGCACGGCCGAATCGGTCTTGTTGATGTGCTGCCCTCCCGCGCCGGATGCGCGGAAGGTATCGACCCGCAGGTCGGCGGGATTGATCTCTATGTCGATGGTCTCGTCCGCTTCCGGGTAGACGAATACGCTGGCGAAGGACGTGTGGCGGCGATTGCCGGAGTCGAAAGGGGATTTGCGCACCAGCCGATGCACCCCTGTTTCGGTGCGAAGGTAGCCATAGGCATATTCCCCGGACACCTTGAGACTGGCGCTCTTGATTCCTGCCACTTCGCCCGGTGATTCTTCCATCACTTCCACCTGGTAGCCGCGGCGCTCGCAATAGTGCAGGTACATGCGTTCCAGCATTGCGGCCCAGTCCTGTGCCTCGGTGCCGCCCGAACCGGCCTGGATATCGATAAAGCAATTGTTGGGATCCATGGGGTTGGAAAACATGCGGCGAAACTCCATGTCCGCCACCGTCTGTTCCAGTTTCCCGATATCATGGCCGATGCTTTGCAGGGCCGCATCGTCGTCTTCCTCCTTCGCCATCTCGAACAGGTCGCGGGCATCGCTCAACTGCCGGCTCATTGCTCCCAGCGTAATGACGACGTCCTCCAGTATCTTTTTTTCCCTGCCCAGTTCCTGGGCGCGCTTGTTGTCGCTCCAGATGGAGGGATCTTCCGTCAGGCGCAAGAGTTCGTTCAGGCGGGTCTGCTTGTTGGCGAAGTCAAAGAAACCTCCGCAATTCTCTTGATCTGTTGTCGAGATCGTCAAGCTGGTCGGCGATGAGATTGAGTTGTTCTGCTTCCATTGAAATGCTTTCAAAATGCGAAAAGGAAATTATACAGGAAGCGGGAACGGCATTATCAGCAAGGCACGGGATACCCTGCCGGGAAGGTCGCAATACACGATCGCCCAGCCTCTGAAGAGACCATCGGTACGCGGGCAGATGGATGGATATGGTGCAGCTGGGCCCTGATCAACCGAAAAGGGCTTTTGCGTGAAAGCGCAAATGGTCTTCGATGAACGTGCTGATAAAGAAATAACTGTGGTCGTAGCCTTCGCGCATATTGATTTCGGCAGGATAATCCGCGGATCTGCAGGCGGCGATGAAAATCTCGAGTTTCAATTGCTCGGAGAGGAATTCGTCCGCATCGCCCTGGTCGATCAGCATCGGCAGATGATCGGCTGGACGTGCAGCTTCCACCAGCAGGGTCGAATCGTAGTTCCACCAGGTTTTCCTGTCTTCCCCGAGATAATGGCTGAAGGCTTTCTGACCCCATGGCGCGGTTGTCGGGTTGACGATCGGGGAGAATGCGGACACCGATCGATAACGCCGGGGATTGCGCAGGGCGATCATCAGTGCACCATGCCCCCCCATGGAATGTCCGCTGATCGAGCGTCGTTCGTCGACGGGGAAATGCTGCTCGACCAGTGCCGGCAGCTCGTCGACGATGTAGTCGTACATGCAGTAATGGCGGCGCCAGGGTTCCTGCGTCGCATTCACATAAAAACCCGCTCCCCATCCGAGATCGTATGCGTCTTGCGCATCCGCCACCTCCTCGCCGCGAGGGCTGGTATCCGGCACGACAAGCACAATCCCGAGTTCCGCGGCAATGCGCTGGGCGCCGGCCTTGATCGTGAAATTCTCGTCCGTGCAGGTCAGGCCCGAGAGCCAGTATACGACGGGCACGCGGATGGCACCCTCCGGCGACGCATGTACATGCGGGGGAAGATAGATGGAGAAGTTCATCTCGCAACCAAGCGATTGCGACCGGTGCCGGTAACGCTTCTGCCAGCCCTGGAAGCAGCGATGCGATGAAAGCAGTTGCAATTCCGACATTGCTCGGACTCCGTGTATTTATTCTCGGGTGCGGAATGTGCAAGGCCGAGTGCGGCGGGAAAAGCTCATCGATTGAAATGGATCACGCTGCGGATGGATTTTCCCTCGTGCATCAGGTCGAATGCCTTGTTGATATCCTCCAGCCCCATGGTGTGGGTGATGAACGTGTCGAGCTCGAATTCTCCATTGAGGTAGCGCTGCACATAGCCGGGAAGCTCAGACCGGCCTTTCACGCCCCCGAACGCCGAACCCTTCCAGACCCGGCCGGTAACCAGCTGGAACGGGCGGGTGCAGATCTCCTCCCCGGCCCCTGCAACGCCGATGATCACGGATTCGCCCCACCCCTTGTGGCAGCACTCGAGCGCGGAGCGCATGACTTTGACATTCCCGATGCACTCGAACGAATAGTCCACCCCCCCATCGGTCATTGCGATGACCACTTCCTGGATGGGTTTTTCGTGGTCCTTCGGATTGACGACATCCGTCGCGCCCAGTTGACGCGCAATTTCGAATTTTCCCGGATTGACGTCGATCGCGATAATGCGACTGGCATTCGCCATGCGGGCACCGATGACGACGGCCAGCCCGATCCCGCCCAGGCCGAAAACCGCGACGGCATCGCCCGCCTTCACCTTTGCCGTTTTCGCAACGGCGCCGAGACCCGTGGTCACGCCACAGCCAAGCAGGCAGACTTTTTCCAGGGGCGCTTCCTTGCTGATCTTCGCCAGTGCGATCTCAGGTATCACCGTGTATTCGGAGAAAGTGGAAGTCCCCATGTAATGGTAAATAGGCTTTCCTTCCCTGGAAAAACGCGTCGTTCCGTCCGGCATCAACCCCTGGCCCTGGGTGGCGCGGATTGCCTGGCACAGATTGGTTTTGCCCGACGTGCAGAATTTGCATGTGCCGCATTCGGGGGTATAGAGCGGAATGACGTGGTCGCCCACCGCAATGCCGGTCACCCCTTCGCCCAGGGCCTCGACAATCCCGCCGCCTTCATGGCCGAGAATCGCGGGGAATCTACCCTCGGGATCTTTTCCCGACAGCGTGTAGGCATCCGTATGACAGACGCCGCTGGCCAGTATTCTCACCAGCACTTCGCCTTTCCGCGGCGGCTCCAGATCGATTTCCTCGATGCTCAATGGCTGTCCCGGACCCCAGGCAACCGCCGCTCGCGTCTTGATGAAATCCATATGCCCTCCGTTCCCCCTGTCTTTCAACTTCAGCTGACCGATTAGTATGCGTGGGAACCTGGCAATTTACAAATATCGCATCCGTATCGTCCACCGGTTTGCATTTTCATTTGACCCATCCTATGATGAAAACAGGGTTATACTGAATCTGAATCTCTGACATATCTGCTTGACCCATATATTTATATATGTCAACAATTTTAAGGAGATCATGATGAGAAGAATCTATTTTCTCGTTCCCGATATTACGATCACGAAGCGTATCGTCGACGAACTGCTCCTGGCACGAATCGATGAACGGCACATCCACGTAATCGCGAAGCGGGGAACCGAACTGGAAGATCTGCCCGAAGCCAGTCTCCTGCAAAAGAGTGATTTCATTCCTGCAGTCGAGCGCGGGCTCGCGCTGGGGGGGTCGGTGGGGGCACTCGCAGGGCTGGTTGCAGTCGTGCTTCCTCCCGCTTCGACTGTCATCGCAGGCGGCATTCTGCTGGGAAGCGCGCTCGCCGGAGCCGGGGTAGGTGCGTGGGCGGGAGGATTGATCGGTGCGAGTACCGCGAATTCCCGGATCAAGCAGTTCGAGCAGGCGGTGGAAGCAGGTCAATTCCTGGTGCTTGCGGATGTCACAAAAGGACGTGTCGAGGAAATCCAGGGCCGTATCAAGCAGCATCTGCCCCAGGTCGAGATTGAAGGAACCGAGCCCATCATACCCGCGTTTCCGTAAACGTGACGCCTCGGGGGCCTCGGCGGCTTTTCCCTGGGCTATCCTTGAATTGTCGCGTGGAGCGCAGCGGGGTCTGCATTGTCTGCCGCGTTTAACCGAGGGCAATCCTTATCGCGGCGTAACAGGTTATTTCCCAAGGTGCTATCCCCGGCATCATTTCACACTTTGCAGGTTCCTATGACCTGATGTCCGAGGGATCGCGCTGCACCGTATCCCGCTTGGGAAGCATGGGAAAGCGTGGCAGATCCATCGGACCGCCCGCCGGCTGCGCCACGGATGCAATTGGAATCAGTTTGGCCATTGCTTTTGCCTGTCTTCTTGTACTGGTTTATCATTTGACATTTACGACTGGCAGTATGTGGGAGGCAGCAGCGATGCCCGGACTCGACAGAGATACGCCCTTTCCAACAGAAAT